>JAIOII010000180.1 GCA_019912685.1 Kofleriaceae bacterium | reverse complement strand
AGATGGAGCTGTGCGGGCGACCGTGGGTCGCCGAAGCCGCTGCCCGCGTTCAGCCGCGCCAGGAACGCCGCCTCGGCGCGCAGCCGGACGAGCGCGATCGCCGCGTCGAGCGCGTCCGCGCTCACGCGCCTCCCTTGTCGTCGGGATCCCACACCGTCGACTTCCGCGGCCGGTCATCGTCGCCGCCGTCGGCGCCCGCCTCCTTCGCGGCCTCCTCCGCCGGCGGCGCACCCGGCTCGCCCGGCTTCTTGCCGCGCTTGAAGATCCGCTTCCACAGCTTCTCCTGCTTGATGCTGGGCTCCGACGTCGCCGCGGCCTCGGGCGCCGCCGCCTCCGGCGCCGCCGCCTCCGGCGCCGCTTCGCCGTCGTCCTGGTCGTCCTGGTCGTCCTGGTCGTCCTTGCCGTCGTCGGCGGCGTCCTCGGCCTGCGCGTCGTAGAGCGCCTCGAGGATCTCGTCGTCCGCCTCCGACAGCATGTCGAGCCTCCGGCGCAGCTCCTCGATCCCGTCGATCACCTCGGCCAGCGCGTCGTCGAGCCCCTCGACGAGCCCGACCGAGAGGAGCGGCTGCAGGTCGGCGAGCACCAGGTTGAGCTGCTCGAGCCGCTGCTCGGCGTGGATGAACTGGCCGGCCTTCGTGCGGCCGTCGACGATCGCCTGCAGGAACGTGAGCGCCTCGCGCTCGTGCTCGGTCAGCACCGCGAGCTGCGTGACGTCGACGTCGCGCGTCGCGAGCATGTCGCGCACGGCCTCGACCACCGCCGCGCGCTGCACCAGCTCGAGCGCTCGCTCGTCGGGCGCCTCCTCGATCTCCTCCTCGACCTCCTCCTCGTTTGTGCTGTCCGCCGCGAGCTCGCTGACCACCTCCTCGGCGTCCGCGTCCTGCTCTTCCTCCCGCTCGGGCTCGTATTCCTCCTGGGCGCGCATGGCGGAACGCGGAGGTTACTCCTGCTTCTCCCACCACTGGCACCACCAGTCGGCTCCGACGAGGATGCGCAGCTTGGGGTGCCAGCAGTAGGCGAGCTTGGCCTCGGGCTCGAGGTAGAAGAGACAGTTGTCGCAGCGTTCGTCCCCGTAGGGGACGCCCTTGAGGACGTTGTCCTCGATCATGTGGCGCAGCTCCAGCGCCTTCTTCTCGTCGATCTCCTTGGGCTCGGGCTTGGGCAGGTCGTCGGCCATCGCCCCGAGCTTACACCGCGCGGCCGAGCACCGCGTCGATCCGCGCCACCAAGGCGGCGCGCCCCGCGTCGTCGAGGGGCGCGGCCAGCGCGCGCCGCACGTCGGCGAGCAGGCGGTGCGCCTCCTCGGCGCGCTCGCGGTGCTTCTTCGCCGCCGGCGCGAGCCGGCCGATCGCCTCCCAGCGCTCCGCGCTCTCCGCCTTCACCCGCTCGAGCTCCTCGCGCAAGGCCTCGAGCGGGGAGGTCATTCGACCTCGATGCGATAGACGCGACCGCTCGCCACGGTCGTGACGTAGAGCTCGCCGAAGCCGTCGACGCCGAAGCCCGACAGGTTCTGGTAGAGCACGTCGTCGGGATCGACGTCGTCGGTGCGATCGACCTGGTCGACCGCCTGCCCGTTCTGCACGCGCAGCGTCTTCACGACGCCGCCGCAGTAGTCGCCGTAGAAGTAGTGGCCGGCGAGGTCGGGCATGCAGGTGCCGTGGTAGACGTGGCCGCCGATCACGGAGCAGTGGCCGTTGTTGCGGCGGTCGTCCGCGACGAGCGGCGCCACGAAGTTGCCCGGGTTGTTACAGCCGGCGTTGCCATCGGGATCCGCGGTGAAGCAGTCGGGGCCCTCGAACACCGCCCACCCGAAGTTGCGGCCGGCGCCGCCGGCCGGCACGTAGTCGACCTCCTCGAACCAGCCCTGACCGACGTCGCCGATGTAGAGGTCGCCGGTCGCCGGATCGACCGAGATGCGATACGGGTTGCGCAGGCCCCACGCGTACATCGCCGGCTCGCCGCCACCCGCCGCCCACGGGTTGCTCGCCGGGATGCCGTACGGCTCTTGCGCGCTGTCGACGTCGATGCGCAGCACCTTGGCCAGCTTGGTGTCGGGGTTCTGCCCGGCCTCGAGGAAGTTGTCGGCCCCGCCGCCGTCGCCGATCGAGATGTAGAGGAAGCCGTCGGGCCCGAACGTGACCGTGCCGCCGTTGTGGTTGTCGTAGTTGTGCGGCACGGTCATGAGCACGCGCTCGCTGCCCGGCGGCGCCGTGTCGCTCGCCGCCGTGGTCGTGAGCTCGGACACGACGACGGCGCCGTTCGGCTCCGCCGTGTAGAGCACGAACAGGCGGCCGTTCTCCGCGAAGCGCGGGTGGAACGCGAGGCCGAGCAGGCCGCGCTCGGTGCCGACGGCGTTCACCCGGTCGGAGAGGTCGAGGTACGGCGTGGCGACGAGGCTGCCGTCCTTGATGAGCCGCACGCGGCCGACCTGCTCGAGCACGAACAGGCGCGCATCGCCGGCCGGCGCCGTGACGTGGACCGCGCGATCGAACCCGCCGCTGATCAGCGTGAGCTTCAGGTTGGTGCCGCTCTTCGGCTGGCAGTACGGCGCCGGCACCGCGTCGACGCCGCCGCCGTCGCCCCCGCTCCCGCCGCCGTCGCCGTTGTTGTTGCCGCCCCCGCCTCCGCAGGCCGCCGCGCCGGCGGCCAGGAGAGCGGCCGCGCACCACGAGCTCGTTCGCGTCATAAGACGCCCACTCTAGCGCATCTCTAATGCGCCATGCGCTCGGGATGCTCGGCGAACCACTTCACCGTCTCGGCGAGCCCCGCCGCGATCTCGTGGCTGGGCTCGTAGCCGAGGTCGTGACTCAGCTTCTCGATCGACGCCTGCGAGTGCGGGATGTCACCGGGGCGCGGCGCCTCGAACACGGCCTCGGCCGTCGCCACCTCAGTGATCCCGGGGTTCTCCGGCTGCAGCGCGGCCAGGTTGTCGCGGATGATCGTGAACAGCTGCTTCAGATCCGTCCGGCCGTTGCAGCCGACGTTGTAGACCGGCGAGCGCAGCCGGTCGACGGGCGAGCACGCCGACAGCAGGTTCGCCTGCACGGCGTTGTCGACGTAGCAGAAGTCACGGCTGTTACTTCCGTCGCCGAAGATCACGCAAGGCTTGCCGTGCATGAGGTTGCCGATCCAGCGCGGGATCACGGCGGCGTAGAGCCCGTTGGGATCCTGGCGGCGGCCGAAGACGTTGAAGTAGCGGAGCCCGACGATCTGCATGCCGTAGACGTCGGCGAACACCTCGCCGTAGAGCTCGTTCATCCGCTTGGTCGCGGCGTACGGCGACAGCGGCTTGCCGATCGCCTCCTCGTGCTTGGGCAGGCCGGGGTGATCGCCGTAGACCGAGCTCGACGAGGCGTACACGAAGCGCGAGACCTTGGCCGCGCGCGCCGCGAGCAGCATGTTGAGGAAGCCGGTCACGTTGGTCGCGTGATACGGCTCCGGGTCCTTGATCGAGCGCGGCACCGAGCCGATCGCCGCCTGGTGCAAGACGTAGTCGATGTCCTTGCACACGCGCGCGCAGGTCGCCGGATCGCGGATGTCGCCCTCGACGAAGTCGAACTGCGCCTTCAGATCGGGGTGGATCGCCAGGACGTCGTCGAGGTTCGCCTGGCTGCCGTTGGAGAAGTTGTCGATGCCGACGACGGTCTGCCCGAGATCGAGCAAGCGCTCGAGCAGCGCCGACCCGATGAACCCGGCCACGCCGGTCACCAGCCACCGCCGCGGCTGGTTGATCAGCCCGTCGCACACCGCGTCGTAGCGATGGCCCATCACAACGACCAATATCGCAGACCCCGCGTCATCGCGCGCGGGTCGAGCGCGCTCTTGACGTCGATGACGATGCCGCCCTCCTTCACGCGCGCCAGCAGCCCCGGCACGTCGGCGAGGTACTCCTGGTGGCTCACCGCGAAGATCATCGCGTCGAGATCGTGGAAGCGATCGAGCGGCGACAGCTCGATGCCGTACTCGTGGCGCGCCTCCTCGGCGTCGCCGAGCGGGTCGTGCACCATCGCCTGGATGCCGTACTGCGTGAGCTCGCCGACGATGTCCGGGATCTTCGAGTTGCGCAGGTCGGGCACGTTCTCCTTGAACGTGAGGCCGAGGATGCCGACGCGCGCCTTCTTCAGCGACAGGTCGCCCTCCGACAGCATCTTCACGCACTTCTGCGCGAGGTACGGACCGACGTTGTTGTTGATGCGGCGGCCGGCGAGGATCACCTCGGGCAGGTAGCCGAGCTCCTGGGCCTTGGTCGTCAGGTAGTACGGATCGACGCCGATGCAGTGGCCGCCGACGAGGCCGGGGGTGAAGCGCAGGAAGTTCCACTTGGTGCCGGCGGCCTGGAGCACGTCGGCGGTGCGGATGCCCATGCGATCGAAGATGAGGGCGAGCTCGTTCATGAGCGCGATGTTGAGATCGCGCTGCGTGTTCTCGATGACCTTGGCGGCCTCGGCCACCTTGATCGACGGCGCGCGGTGCACGCCGGCGGTGACCACGGCGCCGTAGGCGCGGGCGACGCGCTCGAGCGACTCGGGCGTGTCGCCGGAGACGACCTTCATGATGCGCTCGAAGGTGTGCTCCTTGTCGCCGGGGTTGATGCGCTCGGGCGAGTAGCCGAGGAAGAAGTCCTGACCCGCCTTCAGGCCCGAGAGCTGCTCGAGGATCGGACCGCAGACCTCCTCGGTGACGCCCGGGTAGACCGTCGACTCGTAGACGACGATGTCGCCCTTCTTGAGGTTCGGGCCGACGGTGCGCGACGCGCTGATCATCGGGGTGAGGTCGGGGCGGTTGTTCGCGTCGATCGGCGTGGGGACCGCGACGATGAAGAACGTACAGTCGTGCAACCGCTTGGGATCCGCGGTGAGCTCGAGCTTCTCGGCGGAGCGGAGATCCTCGGCGGTGGTCTCCGCGGTCTCGTCGTGCCCGCGCAGGAGCTCGTCGATGCGCTTCTGGCGGATGTCGAAGCCGACCGTCGCCAGCTTGCGACCGAAACAAATGGCCACCGGCAAGCCGACGTAGCCGAGGCCGATGACGGCGATCTTTTCCTGCTCGAGCGCGATCATGTTCGGCCGGAGGTAACCACGAAGGCGGGCATGGCGACAAGGCGCATGTGCTACCGTGCCCGCGATGTTCGCGACGCTCGGTGGCATCCTGCTCGGCCTGGTGGTCGGCGTACGGCACGCCTTCGAGCCCGACCACCTGGCGGCGGTGTCGACGATGGTGACCGACGCGCGCGGCGCGCGGCGCGGCGCGCTGCTCGGCGCCGTGTGGGGCATCGGCCACACGCTCGCGCTGGTGATCGTCGGGGTAGCGATGCTCGCGGCCGGCGCGCTCGTGCCGGCGTCGGTCGAGCGCGGCCTCGAGGCCGC
>JAIOII010001750.1 GCA_019912685.1 Kofleriaceae bacterium | reverse complement strand
GGCGCGAGCTGCTCGCGCAGCTCGACGAGCATCGATGGCGAGATCTCGACCTTGGCCGGCACCGCGTCGCCGGCCACGGCGTTCGCGCGCGGGTCGTCGCAGAAGACGTGGAGCGAGCGGCCGCCGCGGCGCACGGCCTGGCCGCGGCGCAGGTCGATGAGCGCGATGAGCTCGGTGCGCCGCCCGTGCTCGATGTTCACCACGAGCTGCGTGCAGTAGGAGAGGGCGGTGTAGAGGCCGAGGCCGGCGCCGCCCGCCTTCTGCTCGATCTGATCGCCCTGCGTGAGGCAGCGGCGCAGGCACGCGCGCACGTGCTCGGGGCGCAGCGCGCCGAACCCGTCGCTGACCGAGATCGCGATGTGATCGCCGCTCGAGCCCCAGCGCACGATCACGTGCTCCCACGGGTCGAGGACGAACTTCTCCTTGCGATCGCGCGCCGCGTAGCGCGGCTTGCCGTCGAGCCCGCGGGGCGCGTCGTACACGGCGTTGGTCACGAGCTCGTCGACCACGGCGGCGACGGCGCGGCGCGCCTCGCTGCCGGCGCCGAGCCACGCGACGTGATCGGAGACGCACTCGACGACGTCGTCGCGCTCCTCCGCGCTCTTCACCTCGAACGACGTCAGCTCGACGCCGAACGACGGCAGGTACTTCTCGATGCCGAAGAGATCGCGGCGCAGGAGCTTCTCGGCGGTGACCACGACCTCGCGCGCCAGCTCGTCGAACGCCTCGTCGCCCTCGTCGGAGCGCGCGAGGAAGTGCTCGACCTCGAGCTCGCACACGAAGTCGAGCATCACCTGCGGATCGCCGCCGGTCGCGAGCACGACGACGGGCGCGCGATCGCGAGCCGCGGTCACCACGTCGTGCGGCTGCGCCGCCGCGACGTCGACGAACGCGAGATCGACCGCGTGCGCGCCGAGGAGATCTCTCGCCGCGCTCGCGCTGTCGGAGATCACGACCTCGTTGCCCGCCGCGCGAAGGTGTCCGCTCAACCTACGTGCACGTGCCTTGTCACTCGTATGAATGAGGATGGTCTTCCCCAGCATCTGGCCGGAGGAAGAGCACGCGGCGTGCCGCGCGCGTGCCCGCGAGATGATTCGAAGCACACATCGCCGCCTGAATTGTGGGCGTGGCATCAGTGCACAACGCTGCGCGAAGCTGTCACATGATCTGTGAGATCCGTGAGCAACGCGACGTTGGATACAGCGTGAGCGCTGTAATCTCGACGACATCCGCTACGCGAGCGCGAGGGCTGCGGCGGTCGGATCGCGTGAGGTCCACACCGCTCGGATGACGGCGATCGCGTCCGCGCCGGCGGCGCGCGCGGACGCCGCCCGCTCCGGCGAGTCGATGCCCCCGACTGCAACCAGCAGGCAGCGTGATGCCATCACCGCGCGTGCCGCGCCGAGCGCCTCGATCCCGAGCGCCGCGCCGTAGCGCTCCTTCTCCGGCGTCGACCACACCGGTCCGAGCTGCACGACGTCGGCGCCGCTGTCGGCCGCACGGATCGCGCTGTCGGAGGAATGCCGCGAGCACCCGACCAGCACGGGCGGGGCGTCCGCGCACGGCGTCGGTCCGTCGGCGGC
>JAIOII010001749.1 GCA_019912685.1 Kofleriaceae bacterium | reverse complement strand
CCCGCTCGCTCCTCGAGCTGGGCTCGGGCCTCGGCACGTACACCGCCGCCTTCCTCGACGCGGCGCCGGGCGCGAGCGCGACCCTGTGCGACTTCCCCGACGTCCTCGCGCTGGCGCGCGTGGCGATGGCCCGCCACGGCGATCGCGTCCGCTTCGTCGCCGGCGACGCGCGCGCGGTTCCCGTCGGCGCCGGTCACGGCGCCGTGCTCTGCGCCAACCTCCTCCACCTGCACGACGAGCGCACCTGCGCCGACCTGTGCATGGCCGCCGCGCGCGCCGTCGCCGACGACGGCGTGGTCGTCATCAAGGACCTGCGCGTCGACGAGGATCGCGGCGCCCCGCTCGAGGGGCTCCTCTTCGCGCTCAACATGGCGGTGTACACCGCCGGCGGGGACGTCTACCCGGTTTCCCGGATCCGCGCGTGGCTGGCGGCCGCCGGGCTCACGGAGATCGAGGAGCGCCGCCTTGCCGCCGCCCCCGAGGGCTTCGTCCTGTTCGCGCGCCGGACGCGACGGGGGAGCCGGACGTCAGTTCCGGCGTAAGATGGATCGTCATGGCGCGCGTCTTCCTGGTGAACCCGCCGTCGCCGGAACCGGTCCGCTCGCCGCTGCTCTCGTTCTGCCACCTCGCCGCGTCCCTGCGCGCCGCCGGCCACGAGGTCGCGCTCCTCGACGCCTCGGCGCCGCGCGCGCCGCGCGACCACGCGACGATCCGCGCGCGCATCGCCGCGTTCGCCCCCGATCTCGTCGGGCTGCACCTCAAGACCCTGCACGTGCAGCCGGCGTACGAGCTCGCGGCCACGCTCGGCGGCGAGCTCCCGCTCGTCGCCGGCGGTCCGCACGCGACGATCGTCCCCGACGAGCCGCTCACCCGCGGCTTCCGCTGGGTCATCCGCGGCGAGGGCGAGGAGGCGCTCGTCGAGCTCGCCGACGCGATCGACGGCCGGCGCGCGTTCGGCGACCTCGCCGGGCTGTCCTGGCGCGATCGCGGCATGATCCGGCACAACCCGGCGCGCCCCTTCCTCGCCGAGCTCGATCGCCTGCCGGCGCCGCTGTCGGCGCTCGATCTGTTCGATCCCGCCTGGTACGACGAGCGCGTCGCCGGTGTCGGCTTCGCGCCGTCGGGGCTGCTGTCGAGCCGGGGCTGCCCCGCGGCCTGCACCTTCTGCTCGAACGACGTCACCGGCCGGCGCTTCCGCTACCGCAGCGCCACCGCGGTCGCCGCCGAGGTCGCGCGCCTGCACCGCGAGCACGGGCTCACCGCGTTCTCGTTCTTCGACGACTCGTTCGCCGTCGGCAAGCGCCGCGTCCGCGAGCTGTGCGACGCGCTCGCCGGCCTCGACGAGCCCGTGTACTGGACGTGCACCGCGCACCCGGCGCACCTCGACCGCGACGTGCTCGCCGACATGAAGCGCGCGGGCTGCACCGGCGTCGACATCGGCATGGAGAGCGCCGACCCGGGCATGCTCCTGCGCATCGGCAAGGGCGTCACCGTCGAGCGCGTGGTCGACGTCCTGGGATGGGCGCGCGACCTCGGCGTCCACACGATCGTCAACCTGATGTTCGGCTGGCCCGACGAGACCGACGCCGAGCTCGACGCGACCATCGCGTTCCTCGAGCGCGCGGCGCCGCTGGCCGGCGGCTTCAACGCGCGCGGCGCCGTGGTGCCGTACCCCGGCACCAGGCTCTACGAGGCGCACCACGAGCGCTTCGGCTTCACCGGCTGGTGGATCCGCGAGGCGCCCCTGGTCTACGCCGCGTTCCCGACGAGCTGGGACGAGGCCGAGATCCTGCGCGCCTACGGCGACGACCCGGCGCTCGACCGCAACTTCTTCCACCATCCGCCGGCCCGGATCGCGCGCATGCGCGAACTGTTGGAGCTCAAAGCATCCGTGACCATGGAGATCACGAAACGGCGTTCGGCGGCGGCCACGGCGCTGCCGACGGTCCCGGCGGCGGGCGCGCGCTGACCTCCGGTGTTACCTTCGTCCCATGACCCGCGCACTGGGACTGGTCGTCCTGTCGTTCCTGCTCGGCGTCGTCGGATGCGGCGGCGCGCAGGTTCCCGTTCACAACGGCTACAAGGGCAAGAAGCCCAGGCCGTGGACGAAGCCGAAGGTGCTGAAGCTCGAGAAGAACGCCGCCAAGCTCGGCTTCGAGCTCGACTACGCGAGGTACAAGCGCGCGCGCTGGCTCGCCATCGATCTCCCGGGCCCGGGGACGCTCACCGCGCACATGGAGGTGTCGCCGTCGAGCGGCACCGGTGGCGTCGACGACGAAGGCGAGGAGCTCGACATGGACGTCGGCTTCGAGATCCTCGACGGCACGTCGTTCAACGTGCTCGCCGCGAGCAACCTCGAGAGCGACGACGCCAACGAGCTCAAGAAGGAGCTGAAGCTCGAGGACCTGCCCGAGGGCCGCTACCTCGTCCACGTCTACCTGCAGGGCCG
Organism: Kofleriaceae bacterium; assembly: GCA_019912685.1. GTDB lineage: Bacteria > Myxococcota_A > Polyangia > Haliangiales > Haliangiaceae > UBA2376. The sequence goes on along the minus strand of JAIOII010001749.1, from coordinate 3,541 downwards.
GCGCCACGTCGCCGACATCGACGTGAAGCTCGGGTTCCAGCGCGGCGAGCTCCCGTGGAAGTCGGACTTCCCCAACCAGGTCGCGTTCGTCGGCCCGCTCGCCGCGATCCCGCCGCTCGACGACACGCCCGAGGAGGTCAAGAAGAAGCGGGTGACGCGGGTGAGCGTCAAGAAGCGCAAGGGCAAGGAAGAGATCAAGGAGGTCGACCCCGGCGCCGGCGGCGGTGGCTCGGTGATGGCCGAGATCAGCGACACGCAACCCGGCACGTCGGGCGGCACCATGATCACGATCGCGGCCGGCACGGGCGACGGCCTCGAGAACGGCCTCTCCGGCTCGATCCGGGGCGTCCGCAACTCCGGCTTCAAGCTCCAGGGCTGCAACCCCTCGACCTGCCGGGCCAAGGTGCGGGCTCCGATCGACGACGTGCGCGGCGCGGGCGCCGTGATCATCAAGCTCAAGCCGTAGTGGTATTGTTCCCTGACAATGACGCGCGCGCTGGGAACGTGCTTGGTGGTGCTCGGATTCCTCCTGCCGGCAGCTGCCGGCTGCGGCGGCACGCAGGTGCCACAACACTCGGGCTACAAGAAGCCCAAGAGCAAGCCCTGGGAGAAGCCCAAGGTCCTCAAGCTCGAGGAGAACGCCGCGAAGGCCGGCTTCGATCTCGACTACGCGCGGTACAAGCGGGCGCGGTGGCTCGCCGTCGATCTGCCCGGCCCCGGCACCCTCGACGTGCAGATGGAGGTCACGCCCTCGAGCGGCAGCGGCGGGCAGACCGAGGAGGGCGAGGAGCTCGACATCGACGTCGGGCTCGAGATCGTCGACGGCACGTCGTGGAACGTGCTCGCCAAGAGCGACCTCGAGGCCGACGACGCCCACGAGCTGAAGAAGCAGCGCACGCTGAAGGAGCTGCCCGAGGGTCGCTACCTCGTCCACGTGTACCTGCAGGGCCGCCTCGACGCCGCCGACGTCGACGTGAAGGTGGGCTTCGCGCGCGGCGCGGCCACGTGGAAGTCGGACTTCCCGAACCAGGTCGCCTTCGTCGGCCCGCTGGCCGCGATCCCGCCGCTCGACGACTCCCCGGAGGAGAAGAAGCCGACCCGCCCGACCGGCCCGCGTCCGCCCAGGCCGCCCAAGCCGCCCACGACGCCGGATCCGCCGCCGGGCGGTGGTGGCGCGATCATGGCCGAGATCAGCGACATCCAGCCCGACGCCTCGGGCGGCACGATCATCACGATCGCCGGCGGCACGGCCGACGGCCTCGAGAACGGGCTCAAGGGCAACATCAAGGGTGTGCGCAACTCGAGCTTCTCGCTGAGCGGCTGCAGCGCGTCGACCTGCCGCGCGACCGTCAAGGCCGCGATCGACGACGTGCGCGGCTCCGCCGGCGTCATCATCAAGCTGAAGTAACCGGTTGCGGCCCTTGCACCGACCGGTGCTTCCGCTCCAAGATCCCGTCATGGCTCGGGTTCTAGGGGTATCGCTCGCGTCGAATCTCGCTCCGGCGTCGACTCTCGTGCTGGCGTCGACTCTCGTCCTTGCCCTGGCGGGCTGTCCGAAGAACGTCAAGCAGGACGCCAAGACCGGCGAGGACGGCAAGTCCGATGGCGCGGTCGAGCTCACGATGGCCAACAACGAGGTCATCGCCAGGGGCATCGTCACCTATCCCGGCGGCGACCGCATCGACTGGCGCGTGTTCGAGCTCCCCAAGGACCAGGTCGGCACGATGAACGTGAAGGTCGTGTGGACGCCTCCGCGGCCCGGCCTCGATCTCCAGGTCGCGGTCCTGAACCAGTGGAACCACGTGGTGCAGGAGACCAAGCCGCTCCCCCGACGCTCGAAGAAGCGCAAGAAGGAGATCACGGTCGAGAACGCGAAGGGGAAGTACTTCCTCCAGATCTACGCGCCCAAGCGCGGCGACGCGGCGAAGTACACCGTCACCGTCACGTTCGCGACCGCCGCGCCCGTCGACTCGTTCGACTGGATGAAGGAGTCGATCGCCGATCCGCCCAAGCTCGCCGCGGTGCCGCCGCCGCCGGTCGATTGCACCCCGACGCAGTTCGACAAGAAGAACCCGGCGTGCGCCTCGGTGTGCCCGATGCCCGCCGATCCGGCGTGGCCGGCCTGCGCCGGCGTGTGCCCGACGCCGCCCGACCCGGCGATCCCGTCGTGCCTCGAGTCGATGCCGTGCCCGAACCCGCCGGATCGCAAGTTCAAGAAGTGCACCCCGGCCGACTTCCCTCCGTGCAAGGCGTCGATGCCGCCCGAGGAGAAGAAGAAGAACCCGAACTGCGACAAGTACTGCCCGCCCGACGTGATCGCGGACGTCACCAACACGGCGCCCGACGGCTCGAGCACGACGTTGACGATGGGCGCCGGCAAGACCGACGGCGTCGACAAGGGCTGGACCGGCGAGATCATCGACAGCAACGACCGGACGATCAAGAACTCCAAGTTCACCGTGACCGTCGCGACCAACCAGGCGTCGGTGGCCAAGGTGAAGCTGCCGGCCAGCAACATCCCCGAGGGCGCGCGCGTGCGGCTGCGCGCCCCGTGCGTCAACCGCTAGCGCGCGGACGAGGACAACGCCCGAGTGCAAGACCCTTTCATCGGCAAGGTTTTCGACGGCCGTTACGAGATCCTCGCCCGCATCGGTGAGGGCGGGATGGGCGTGGTCTACAAGGCGAAGCAGGTCTCGATCGATCGCGTCATCGCGATCAAGGTGCTGAACCCGCAGATGGCGGCGGATCAGCAGTGGGTGCAACGCTTCGCCAACGAGGCGCGCGCGTGCTCGCGGCTGCAGCACCCGAACACGATCCGCATGTTCGACTTCGGCCAGTCGCAGGACGGCCGGTACTTCCTGACCATGGAGTTCCTCGACGGTCAGGTGCTGCGCACGGCGATCCAGCAGGGCCCGATGGCGCCCAATCGCGTCGCCAAGATCCTGATCCAGTGCTGCGCCTCGCTCGCCGAGGCGCACGCGATCGGCATCATCCACCGCGACATCAAGCCCGACAACGTGTTCCTCCTGAACATGGCGGGCTCGCCCGACTTCGTGAAGCTCCTCGACTTCTCGGTCGCCAAGCTCCTCCAGGAGAACGACCGCATGAAGACGCAGGCCGGCGTCGTGTTCGGAACGCCGCAGTACATGTCGCCCGAGCAGGGGCGCGGCCTGCCGCTCGACGCGCGCAGCGACCTCTACGCGCTCGGCATCCTCGGCTACGAGATGCTGACCGGGCGCGTGCCCTTCAACGACGACAACCCGATGACGGTGCTGCAGATGCACCTGCGCAGCGAGCTGCCGCCGCTGCCGCCCAATGTCTCGCCGGGCATCGCCAGCGTCGTGCGCAAGGCGCTGGAGAAGGATCCGGCGCGTCGCTACCAGTCGGCGGGCGAGATGATGCAGCACTGCCAGCAGGTGTTCGCCGAGCTCAACCAGGGGCAGAGCATCGGCGGCGGCGGCGTGCCGAAGACGATGATCGCGCAGGGCCCGTTCGCGGGTGCGCCGCCGCCCGCTGCGGGTGGGCCGCCGCCGGGGTTCGG
>JAIOII010001748.1 GCA_019912685.1 Kofleriaceae bacterium | reverse complement strand
GCATCGCGATGCTCGCCGCGTTCGGCGCGCTGTCCGGCTCCGGCATCGTCCACCCGGCGATCGACGCGGCGAAGCCGCTCCTGGGCGTCGTCGGCGCCGTGCTCGCCGCGCCGTGGATCGTCGCGATCGGCCTGCGCGGGCTCGGCTGGCTCGTCGGCGTGCGCGGTCCCCTCGGCGGGCTCGCGGTGCTCCGGCTGTCGGTGCAGAACCTGCTCCGCCATCCCGCGCGCACGGGCGGCAACGTCCTCAGCCTGGTGATCGGCCTGATGCTCGTCATCACGATGGCGGTCATCCAGTTCAGCTTCAAGACGAGCATCGGCGACTGGAACCAGCGCGTGCTCCGCTCCGATCTGTGGGTCAGCTCGATCGGCCGGGTGCTCGCGGTCGACGTGCAGCCGCTGTCCGAGGACCTCGGCCCCGAGATCGACCAGGTCCCGGGCGTCGACATCGCCGAGGGCAAGGGCGCGCGCGGCTTCCGCATCGTCCACCACCCGCACGAGGGCCGGACGATCGTCCTGAAGGCGATGGAGCCGCAGCACCCGAAGGTCGGCAACGCCTGGTTCGACGTCGTCGACCGCCCCGTCGACCAGACGGTGGACGAGCTGTTCGCCCCCGGCACGCAGGGCGTGCTCGTGTCGCAGAACTTCGCCAGCCACTTCGGCAAGAAGACCGGCGACACCGTCGAGCTCGCGACCCCGAGCGGCACGGAGCCGTTCCGCGTGCTCGGCACCGTGGTCGACTACGGCAGCCCCGAGGGCACGCTGTTCCTCTCGCGCGACGTCTACAAGCGGCTGTGGAAGGATCCGCTGGTGAGCGCGTTCTCCGTCGAGGTCGCGCCGGGCCACACGCCGGAGCAGGTCCAGCGCGCGATCGAGGGCGCGCTCGGCCCGCGCGGCCTCATCGCGACGCGCAACAGCCAGCTGCGCGAGCAGTTCGACGTCATGATGGACGAGAGCTTCGGGTACACGAAGGCGATCGAGATCGCCGCGCTCGGCATCGGGCTCCTGGCGCTCCTCTCGACCTTGCTCGTCAGCCTGCTCTCGCGCCAGCGCGAGCTCGGCATGCTGCGCGCGATCGGCATGTCGCGCGGCCAGCTCGTCCGCATGGTGCTCGGCGAGGCGATGCTGCTCGGCGTGTTCGGCGGCGTCGCCGCCGTGCTGCTCGGCGTCTACCTGGCGCGGCTCTGGGTCGTGTCGACGCTGGCCTCGTCGCTCGGCTGGTTCATCCACGTCCACGTGCCGCTCGCGTCGGTCGCGACGACGCTGGCGACCGGCCTCGGCGTCGGCGTCATCGTCGGCGCCCTGTGCGCGCGGCGCGTCGCCACGCTCGAGATCCGGTCGGCGCTCGAGGCGTCCTGATCACGTCGCCGGGTGGGCGCGCAGCCAGTCGTTCAGGAACGCCGCCGAGTCGCGCCACCCGGTGCGCAGGTTCTTCTCGAAGCCCGACTCGACCATGCCGCCGATGCCGCGCACGCGCGCCTCGAGCCGGAACTCGAGGGTGCGGCGGCTCGCCGCGCCCGCCGGCTCCACCTTCATCACCATGTCGGCGAACATGCGGTCGCCGAACGTGTCGGGGATCGTGCGCACGCGCCAGACCCGGCTCGCGCGGTCGAACGTCCCCTCCTCGACGTAGCCGAAGCTGGCGCCGAACACCTTGGCCACCGTCGCCGCGGCGTCGAGCCTGGGCACGGCGCGGGTCTTCTGGTAGATGGCCGCGTCGGTGTCCTTGCGCTCGACCACCTCGTAGCTGCGGAACCTCATCGCGGCGACGATCGCCTGCTCGAACGCCGGGTCGAAGAACGCCCGCCAGTGGTCGTCGACGGTGCCTGCGATGTCTTGCACCAGCGTGAACTCGCGCATGGTGAAGTAGTGTACGACGCATGGCCTTCGTCTTTCTCCTCTCGCGACGCGGCACGATCGCGCCGAACGAGCTTCGGCTGGGCGAGCTCCTCTGCCCCTACCGCGGCGCGCTCACGCGGCACGAGCTGGCCGGCG
>JAIOII010001747.1 GCA_019912685.1 Kofleriaceae bacterium | reverse complement strand
GTGCGAGCTCGGCGAGCAGGAGCCGCGCCGCGAGCTTCGCGCACGCGACCGTCCAGGCCGTGAGCGCCGGCTGCTGCGGCGTGCGCTCGACGAGCTCGCGCGCGACTTCCTCGGCGAAGACGAAGTCGACCGCGAGCGCCGCCGAGTGGCCGGCCTCGCCACAGATCTCGAACCACTCGGGGCTGCCCTCGGCGAAGTGCTCGAGCGCGCGCCGCGCGAGCTGCGCGGCCTGCGCGTACTGGGCGTTCCAGCGGTGGGCCTCGGCGTCGAGCGCGATCAGCTTCCCTTGCAGCTCGCCATCCTCGGTCAGCGCGCTGGCGCGCGTGACCCGCGCGTGGACCGCCGCGTAGTCGTTGCCCGCGAGCGCCTCGACGGCGGCGCGGTGGTAGCAGCGCGCGGCGTGCTCGCCGATGCCGCCGCGGTCGTAGTGCTCGGCGAGCATCATGGGATCGGTCTCGCCGTGGTTGGCGAGCCAGTCGGCGGCGACGCGGTGGCCGAGGCGGCGGTCCTCGTCCGAGAGCGTCGCGTACGCGGCCTCGCGCAGGAGGACGTGGCGGAACACGTACTCGCGCTCGCCGGAGATGCGGCTCTCCGCCCGCGTCGTGATCAGCTCGCGATCGGCGAGGGTCGCGAGCTGGCGGTAGACCTCGACCTCGGGCGTGTCCGGGGCGAGGAGCTCGACGATGCCGCTGCGCCAGAAGACGTTGCCGAAGATCGTCGCCGCGCGGATGACGCGGCGCCCGAGCGCGTCCAGCGTGTCGAGGCGCGCCTGCGCGACCGCCAGCGCCGTCGCCGGCAGCTCGCTCTGGCCCTCGGCGACGCACCGGGTCAGCTCCTCGAGGAGGAACGCGTTGCCGCCGGCGCGGTCGAGGATCGTCTCGAGCACCTGCGCGTCGATGCGCGGCATCACCGTGCGGACGATGCGCTCGCACGCGCGCCGGGTCAGCGGCTGCAGCGGCACGCGCACGCAGCCGACCTTCTCCCAGAGCTGGGGGAAGAGCGTGGTGACGTTCGGCCGGCCGAGCGCGATCACCGCGATCGGGAGCTCGGCGAGCGCGGCGAGCACGGACTCGACGAGGTTGACCGACGAAAGGTCGCCCCACTGCAGGTCCTCGAGGATCATGACGACCGGGCCGCTCCGCGCGCTCGCGGCGAGGAAGTCGTGGACCGCGTGCCGCACCTGGTCGCCCATGAGCACCGGGTCGCGGCGCGCGGACGCGAGCGCCGGATGGCCGCCGGCGGAGAACGGGACGTTCAGGAGCTCGCCGAGGAAGTCGCGGACGCGGCGCAGGTCGTCGGGCGCCACGAGCGCGGACAGCCGCTCGTGGAGCTGCTCGCGCAACGTCTCGATCGGGACGCCCTCGACGAGGCCGAGCGCGCCGCGCAGCGCCTGGGCGACGATGCCGAACGGCGAGCCGGCGCTCATCGGATCACCGCGCCCGATCCACACCCGGTCGAGGCGGCCGCGGTTGGCGAGCCGCGTGACCAGCTCGTGGCGCAGGCGCGACTTGCCGACGCCGGGATCGCCGGTGACCAGCACGACGCGCGCGACGGACTCGACCTCGACCTCGGTGAGCACGGCCTCGAGCATCAGGAGCTCGCGGTCGCGGCCCGCGAACGGCGCCGGCCGCCCCATGAGCGTGCGCGCGGCGACCGGCGACGTCCGCTCGCCCCACAGCTCGATCACCGCCCCGTTCTGCGCGACCTCGAAGCGCGGGTCGAGGAGCCCGGCCGTCACCTGATCGAGCCGCACCGGGACGGCGCCGT
>JAIOII010001746.1 GCA_019912685.1 Kofleriaceae bacterium | reverse complement strand
CGGCGACGGCGGCGCGGTCGGCGCCGACTTGTACGCGGGCGCCGCGGTGCCACCGAGGAAGCCACCGAGCCAGCCGGTGAGGCCGTCGCTCGTCGACGGCTTGGGCTGGCCGGAGCCCTGGTAGTTGGGGGTGCTCATCCGGGTGGCTCCTCGCTCAGTTCAGGAGCTTGGCGAGCAGCGAGCCGACGGTGCGGAGCTGCTCGTCGCGCTTGGCGTGGGTGGCGAGGGCCGACTGGTACGCGATCAGGTTCGCGACATCGGTCTCCGTGTCACCGACGGGGTTCGGCGACGCGGGGAGCGACTGGAGCGCGGCGAACGCCTGCGCGGCGAGGGCCAGCACCTCGCCCGTCGGGAGGTCGGCGAAGCGCCGCGGCGGGCGCTGCACGATCATGGGCGACGAGGTGCCGTAGCCCGGGAAGACCGCGGGCTGGTAGCTCGTCGCGGGGAAGTACATCGACGGCGGGTACGCCGCCGGGGCGTACGGGCGCGTCGGGTAGGTGCCCGGCCGCAGCGCGGCGGGGTGACGGATGACGCGCACGCGCGCGTTGCGCGGGTCGGCGTCTTCGACTTCGATCAGGTCCTGGTCCATGGAGTGTCTTTCGGTTGGGGGTTGGGTTGTGGCCCCCCCCCGGCTCGCGCGAAGCCATGCGCCCCCGGTCCTCTCCTCGGTGGGGGCGTGCTGCGTCGTGCGCGCTACGCGGCGTAGCCGTACACGCCATCGTCCCAGGCGTCGGCGTCGATGCCGCCGTCACCGTAGGCGTTGCGCGGGTCCTCCTCCGCGAGCAGCGCGTTCACGCGCCGCTCGGTGCGCTCCATCGCGCGGAGCATGGTGTCGTCGTCCTCGCCGCCGAGGTACGCGTTGCGCTTGCCGCCCGCCGCGGGCGCCGTCGGCGCGGGCTGGTTGGCGACAGCCTGCTTCTGCGCGGTGGCGGCCTTCTTGAGCGCGCGCTCCGTCAGGTACGCGGTGCCGAGCTGGCCGACACCCGCGCCGAGCATGCCCTGGGCGATCTTCTGCCAGTTGCCCTTGAGGAACGCCGAGCCGAGGCCGCCGACGACTGTGGCGCTGATCGCCATCGGCATGACGCCGATGTTGTCGACCAGCTCGTTCGCGGCGAGCGCGGTGGCGATGCCGCCGGCGGCGTTGGCGCCGACGCCGATCAGGTGCTCCTTGGTGATGGTCGCGGCCTCGGGCTTGATCGCCTGGGCGAGCTCGCCGGCCTTCGACTTCACCGCCGCGACGGCGCGGCGGGGGCGCGACGGCCGGGGCCGCGGCACCGGGTACGGGTACGGCAGGCCGGACTGCGTCGCCTGCGGCGAGAGGAAGGACGGCTGCACCGGGGCGAGCGGCAACAGCACGTCATCGGGGATCCCGTCGGCATTGCGCCGACGGTGGCCCGGGCGGGCCGGGCGGTGGGACTTGTTGTGCTTGGCCATGAGGGACTCCTGGGTCAGCGGAGGGTCGCGTCGTCGAGCGCCTCGTCATCGACGATGCGCGGGCGGCGGCGCACGATGACCGGCACGACGCCGACCACGCGGCGCTTCGCGAGGTGCGAGCGCACGGCGCGCTGGGCGACGGCGGCGGCGAGGGCCGAGCGGAGCTGATCGAGATCGCCGTCGGTCGCGTCGTAGAGCGAGCCGGCGGCGGCCGAGAGGCCGGGCGCCGGGAAGTCGATCTCGAAGGCGGCGATCAGGATGCCGGCGACGGTGAGCAGGTCTTCCTCGCTCACGTCGAAGCGCCGGCACGGCGCCGCCGAGAGCGAGTCGAGGAAGGCGCGCTGCACGCGCTCGATCGCACCGAGGTCGACCGGATCGTTCGTGCGCGAGCGCGCCACGTCGAGGAGCCAGTTGCCGACCTGGCGGCTCGCGTCGACGAGCGGCGCGAAGTCGATCGGCGCGGGCGCCTGCGACTCGTCGCGCTCGATCTCGGCGTCGGGCACGACGTGAAAGCCGCGACCGAGCGAGCGGAGGGTGACGGGGATGGAGAAGCGGAGGGACACGGGGGGCCTTTCTCCCGGCGGGCGCCGGGATGCGGGAGTGGGGAGGCCGCGCGGGCGCGCGACCGTCCGGTTTGCGGGGACACGTCGAGGAACGACGGCCGCGCGAACGCGCGACCGAAGATCGCGGGGCCTCGGAGCGGGCGGGCGCGCGCGTGCGTTACGCGCCGCCCGCCCGCTCCAGGTGACGCGCGACGAGCGCGTCCTTCGTGAGCGCGGCGATCGAGTGCGACGGCGGCGCCGGCTTGGTGAGCGCGCCGAGCGTCATGCCGTCCTTGTTCAGCTCGGACTCCAGGATCCCGAGCACGCCGGGCGTGACACCGAGCGTGGCGAGCTTGACGCGCGCGATGGCGCTGCCGGCTTCGAGGCCGACGACGCCGAGCGCGCGTAGCGCGGCACCGAGCGCCCTGGGGATCGCGGGTCGCAGCCGGTGGCGGCCGACCTTGAGCTCGACGGCGTTGCGCCGCGCGAGCGCTTCGCTGGCACCGTCGGCGCGAGCGCCGCCACGGCAGCCGCAGCGACCGACGGCTCGCTCGAGATCGAGCACGGCCTGGGCGACGCGCTCGCCGA
>JAIOII010001745.1 GCA_019912685.1 Kofleriaceae bacterium | reverse complement strand
GCGCGCCGGGCCCGGCGCGCAGTCGGTGCGCGAATGGCGCCGCGCCGCCGCGCGCGCGCCTTGCATCGACCGGAGCCGTGAGCACCACCGATCCGACGCACCGCACCGTGATGGAGCCCTTCAAGGTCAAGGTCATGGAGCCCCTGCCGTTCCCGAGCCTCGAGCAGCGCGAGCGCGTCCTGGCCGAGGCGGGGTGGAACCTCTTTCTCGTGCCGGCGCGCGAGGTCACGTTCGACTTCCTCACCGACTCGGGTACGACCGCGATGAGCGCGGCGCAGTGGGCCGCGATGATGATCGCCGACGAGAGCTACGCGGGCTCGCGCAGCTTCGAGCGCTTCGAGGCCGTGGTGCGCGACGTGACGGGCTTCCCGCACGTGATCCCGACGCACCAGGGGCGCGCCGCGGAGCGGCTCCTGTTCCAGACGCTGGTGAAGTCCGGCGACGTCGTGCCCTCCAACAACCACTTCGACACGACGCGCGCGAACCTCGAGCACCTGGGCGCGACGGCCCTCGATCTCGTGATCCCCGAGGGCCGGGACCCGCGCTCGCTCCACCCGTTCAAGGGTGACATCGACCTCGGGCGGCTCGAGGCGTGCTGTCGCGAGCATGCCGGCCGCATCCCGCTCGGCATGATCACGATCACCAACAACACCGGCGGCGGCCAGCCGGTGTCGCTCGCCAACCTGCGGGGCGCGGCGGAGATCTATCGCCGCCACGGGATCCCGTTCGTGATCGACGGGTGCCGCTTCGCCGAGAACGCCTGGTTCGTGAAGGTGCGCGAGTCGGGGCAGGGCGAGCGCACGCCGCGGATGATCGCGCGCGAGATCTTCGATCTCGCCGACGCGTGTCTGATGAGCGGCAAGAAGGACGGCATGGTCAACATCGGCGGCTTCATCGCGACGCGGCGGCGCGAGTGGCTGCCGGCCCTGCGCAGCCTGCTCATCCTGACCGAAGGCTTCCCGACGTACGGCGGGCTCGCGGCGCGCGATCTCGAGGCGTTCGCGGTGGGCCTCGAGGAGGCGCTCGACGAGCGCTACCTCGAGTACCGCACCGCGGTGAGCCGCTACATGGCGGACGGGCTGGTCGCGCGCGGCGTGCCGGTGATGCAGCCGCCGGGCGGGCACGCGGTCTACATCGACGGGCGCGCGTTCCTGCCGCACCTGCGGGCCGAGGAGCTCCCGGCGCAGGCGCTCGCGTGCGAGCTGTACCGGGCGCTCGGGGTGCGTGGCTGCGAGATCGGGTCGGTGATGTTCGGCAAGGAGGCCGCGATGGAGCTGGTGCGGCTCGCGTTCCCGCGCCGCGTCTACACCCAGGCGCACTTCGACTACATCCTCGAGGGCTTCGAGGAGGTCGTCGTCCGCAAGGGCACGATCCGCGGCCTGCGCATCGTCGAGGAGCCGCCGTTCCTGCGGCACTTCACGGCGCGCTTCGCGCCGCTCGCGTGATCAGTTGCGCCAGGGCTCGAGCACGACGGTGGCGGTCGTGCCCCCGCCGTCGCGCGCGCTCATCTTCAGGACCGCGTGATGCCGGTCGGCGACGGCGCGGACGATCCCGAGGCCGAGGCCGCGGCCGTGGCGGCCCGGCTTGGTCGACGGCGCGTGGGCCTCGCCGCTCGCGAGCGGACGCACGCCGCCGGTGCCGGTGTCCATCACGTCGAGCACGACGGCCGACGGACCGGGGGCGCGCAGCCGGAGGCGGAGCTCGCCGCCCGTCGGCATCGCGTCGCAGGCGTTGAGGACGAGGTTGAGGACCAGCTGCTCGAGCTCCGGCGCCACGCCGCGCACCGGCGGCAGCTCGCTGGACTCGTCGACGACGACCACGATCGACGGCGTGATGAGCCGCTGGACCAGCCCGAGCACGCGGCGCACGAGCCCCGTCAGATCGATCGGTCGCGGCTCCGGCTTGGCGCCGCGCGCGTACTCGAGCAGGTTTCGGTTGAGCGCGACCGCGCTCTCGATCGCCTCGCGCGCGCGATCCCAGAGCAGGCGGTCCGCTCCGCGCTGCTCGAGCAGGTCGATCGCGACGCGCAGGACCGTCAGGTAGTTGTTGAGATCATGCGCCACACCCGCCGTCATACGGCCGAGGAGCCTGAACGAATCTTCGAGGTGCTCATCGAGGTCCGTCATCCTGAACATAGGACGACGTCCTGCACGCCTACACTGTCGGTGCACCCGGGTTCGTGAGGCCGGACGCGTGCGCATCGTGCCGTCGGTGTCCGTCCTACGCGCCGGCTACACGAGGCCGTTCTGGATCGCGTAGCGCGTGACCTCGGCGTTCGTCTCCATGCCGAGCTTCTCGAGCAGGCGCGTGCGGTACGTGCTGACCGTCTTCACCGAGAGCCGCATCGTCTCGGCGATCTCGCTCACGGTCTGGCCCGAGGCGAGGCCGCGCATCACCTCGAACTCGCGGTCGGAGAGCCGCTCGTGTGGCGCGGCCGCCGTCTTGCCGCCGACGTCGGCGGCGAGCCGGTCGGCCAGCGACTCCGAGATGTAGCGCCCGCCGCGCGCGAGCTTCTGGACCGCGACCACGAGCAGCTCGGGCGCGGCGGTCTTGGTGAGGTAGCCGCTCGCCCCGGCGCGGAGCGAGCGCACCGCGAACTGCTCCTCGCCGTGCAAGCTCATGATCAGGACCGGCAGCTTGGGGTAGCGGTGCTTCACCTCGGCGAGGAGGTCGATGCCGCTGCGCCCGGGCATGCTGAGATCGAGCACGACGACGTCGAAGGGGCGCGCCTCCGTCTCGGCGAGGAGCGCGAGCGCCTGGTCGCCGTCACCGACCTCGCCCACGGTCACGCCGGCGATCGCGTCCTCGAGGATCGATTTCATCCCGCGGCGGAGGGCGGGATGATCGTCGACGAGGAGGACGCGGAGCACCCCTCGATTCTACTGCGTAGGACGAACACCGACAGGAACTTCGGCGCCCGACCTGCACCGCGGGATCGCGGACCGATCGAAGCTACGGACGGTGCGAGTCCTCGTGATCGACGACTCCGCGCGGCTGCGCGAGCGCCTGGCCGTGCGCCTGGCCGAGAGGGGGCACCTCGTCATCGGCGAGGCCGACACCGCCGCCGGGGCGCTGGCCTCGGCCGTCTCGCTGCGGCCGGAGGCGATCGTCGCCGACGTCCTGCTCCGCGACCGCCACCGGCTGGAGCTGGTGGTCGCGCTGCGCGCGGCCACGCCGGACGCCGTGCTCGTCGTCCTGACCAACGCCGCGTCCTATCGCGAGCACTGCCTCGCGCTCGGCGCCGACCACTTCCTCGACAAGTCGGAAGCGTTCGACGAGGTCGCCGAGCTGCTCACGTCTGGTGCGGTAACTCCAGGGTGACCGCGGTGCCGCGCGGCCGCCGGCGCTCGATGGTCACGGTGCCGCCGAGGCGGCGCGCCCGCTCGCGCATGCCGAGGAGGCCGAGCGATCGCGGGTCCAGGATCTTCTCGGGCGCGATGCCGACGCCGTCGTCGCACACCATCAGGAGGAGGCCGGTCGAGGTCTCCTCGCAGCGGACGTCGACGCGGGTCGCGTGGGCGTGGCGGATGACGTTGGTGAGCGCCTCCTGGAACACGCGGAAGACCGTCGTCGCGACCGGGCGCGAGATGCGGGCGTCGTCGGCGAGGCCGGATTGCACCTTGCACGGGATCTTCGTGCGGCGCTCGAACTCCTCGGCCTGCCACGCCAGCGCGGCGTCGAGCCCGACGTCGTCGAGGATCGGCGGCCGCAGCGCGGTGGCGATGCGCCGCACCTCGCGGATGAGCTCGTCGGCGACCTCGCCGATCCCGGACAGCTTCTCGAGCAGCACCTCGCGCGGCAGGGTGTCCGCGGCCGCGCGCCGCGCGATCCACGCGAGATCCACCTTGAGGAGCGTCAGCGACTGGCCGAGCTGATCGTGGATCTCGCGGGCGATGTTCGTGCGCTCGTCCTCGCGCGCGGCGTCGATCCGGGCGGCGAGCTCGCGCAGCTGCTCGTCCAGCTCGTGGCGCTCGATCGCGATGCCGGCGACGTGGCTCACGCGCGCGATGAGGTCGCGCTCGGCGTCGCTCGGCGCGCGGGGCTCGCGGTAGTAGAGGGCGAAGGTGCCGAGCACGCGGCCGCCGGCCGACAGGATCGGCGCCGACCAGCACGCGCGCAGGCCGAACCGGGCGGCGAGGTGGCTGTAGCTCGTCCACAGGGGATCGGTCGCGATGTCGGTGACGACGACGAGCTCGCGGCGCGTCGCCGCGGTGCCACACGAGCCCTCGGCCGGGCCGATGAGCGCGCCGTCGATCGCGCGGTTGTACTCCTCGGGCAGGTTGGGCGCGGCGCCGTGGCGGAGGCGCAGGCCGTCCGCGGTGAGCAGGAGGATCGATCCGATCGCGGGCTCGAGCAGCGCCTCGATGTCGCGGACCAGCGCGTCGAGGATGTCGGGGAGGCTCGCGCCGGCCGCGATCATGGCCAGGGCGCGCTGCTCGGCCGCGAGGAGGCCGGCGAGGCGGCGGGGCTCGGTGACGTCGCGGACCGTGCCGATGAGCGACACGCATCGGCCGAGCTTGTCGACGATGGGGGTGACCGAGACCTCGCCGTGGCGGCGACCGGACGGGAAGTCCGTGATCTCGTCCCAGCGCACCGTCTTGCCCTCGCGGATCGCCTCGGCGTACTTCTGGCGCACCAGCGCGAGCGAGGGTTGGGGGATGACGTCGTCGACCCGCTTGCCGATCACCTGATCCTCGCGCAGCCCGGTCGTCGCGAGGAACGCGGCGTTCACCTCGTCGAAGCGGTACTCGTCGCCCCGGACGCGCAGGTAGAAGATGACGTCGCTGACATCGAGGTGGACCAGCGCGCGCAGGCGATCGTGCGCGGCCTCGTGCTCGGCGGTGATCTCGATGCTCATGACCCTGCTCCCCACCCGACCATATCAGTCGCGCCCGAGGAAGAGCGGGAAGTCGGCCGCCGGGACGACCGCGGTGTAGACGCCATTGGTCACCCAGGCGCTGCCCAGCCCGAGGTCGACGAGGTTGCGGAAGAGGCTCACGTCGGCGGTGGAGAGCGACGGCATGCCGAGCGCCATGCGATCCCCGCGCCGCTGCACCGTGTGGTTGTGGAGGAGCACGTCGAGCCGCCATCCGTCGGCGACGTCGGCGCGCGCCTGGTCGATCCCGTACACCGACTTGGGCGGGAACATCTGGTCCGACGCGCCCACGTAGATCCGTGTGCGCGCCTCGCGCCGGAGGACGACGACGATGGTCTCGCGCTCGGGCACGAAGGTCAGGGCCTCGAGGCACCGTGCCGGGCGCAGGCTGCCGGCCTTGCCCGAGCGGACCAGCTCCCCGTTGTGATCCTCGCGCCGCCAGACCTCGCGCTCGGCGTCGTCAGCGGGTGGCGCGCGGTCGGCGATCGGCTGGCGCAGCTCGGCGCCGTCGGCGCGCACGCGCGCGCGGAACGCGCGGTACGCCTCGTCGTCGGGCAGGGCC
>JAIOII010001744.1 GCA_019912685.1 Kofleriaceae bacterium | reverse complement strand
GTCGCGCACGACCATGTGGTAGTCGGTGCCGCGGGCGTAGCGCGCGATGAGGCCGCGCACGCCGCCGGGCGCGGGCACCGGCGGCGCGTCCTTGCCGTACGCGAGGGCGACGACGATCACGGTGCGCGCGGAGGCGAGGAGCGCGCGCGGGTCGGCCTTGCCGGCGACGTGCTCGTCGCTCGCGAGGTACGTCATCTCGCCGTGCCGGCCGGCGGCGAGCCAGTCGCGGTAGAGGTCGGCGCGGCGGCTCGGCTCGACGGGCACGATGCCGACGCGGTGGAAGCCGTGGCGGCGCGCGGAGGCGACGACGAGATCGCGCAGGGCGACCGCGTCGGGAGCCGCGCCTCCGGGGGACGTCACGGCAGGTCGAGGACCTCGGCCGAGCCCTCGCGATCGTCGTCCTCGGGCACGCCGGCGAAGAAGACGCGGTCGTACGGGACGGCGCAGTCCTGCGCGCGCGCCTCGGGGTACTCGACGAGCTTGCCGCGGTACGTGCGCACGACGACGGCGTCGGGGCGGCGCTCGACGATGTAGGTCGGTCCGATCGGCAGCTTGCCGCCGCCGCCGGGCGCGTCGATCACGAGGTGCGGCACCGCCATGCTGTTCATCCAGCCGCGCAGCCCGGCGTAGAGCTCGATCGCGGCGTCGACGGGCGTGCGCAGGTGATCGGTGCCGATCACCGTGTCGCCCTGGAACAGGTAGTAGGGCTTCACGCGCCAGCGCAGGAGGCCGCGGAAGAGCGCGCGCAGCGAGCGCACCGACGAGTTGATGCCGCGCAGGAGGACGGTCTGGTTGCCGACCGGGATGCCGGCGTCGACCAGGCGCTCGCACGCGGCGCGCGCCTCGGGCGTCAGCTCCTTGGCGTGGTTGAAGTGCGTGTTGACGAACAGCGGGTGGTGCTTCCGCAGCGCGGCGACGAGCTCGGCGTCGACGCGCATCGGGCACACGACCGGGATGCGCGTGCCGATGCGGATCGTCTCGAGATGGGGAATCGCCCGGAGCCGGCCCAGGAGGTCGTCGAGCTTCGCCGTCGCGAGCAAGAGCGGATCGCCGCCCGAGATGAGGACGTCGCGGATGCGCGGCGTTCGCCGCAGGTACGCGAGGCCGGCCTCGATCTCGCTCGCGTTCGGCGGATCGTCGCCGCCGACCAGTCGCCGGCGGTTGCAGTGCCGGCAGTAGATCGCGCAGCGGTCGACGACGAGGAACAGCGCCCGATCGGGGTACTTGTGGACGACACACGGCGCGGGCCGATGCGAGTCCTCGCCGAGCGGATCGCGCAGCTCCTCGCCGCGGATCTCGAGCTCGGCGGCGCGCGGGATCGCCTGCATCCGCACGGGGCAGCTCGGATCGCCCGGGTCCATCAGGTCCGCGTAGTAGGGCGTGAGCCCGGTCCGGAACAGCGCCTTCGACGCGGCGAGCCCGTGCCGCTCGTCGTCCGACAGCGTCACCACCCGAGCGAGCTCCTCGGCGGTCGTCAGCATGTGGCGCATCTGCCATCGCCAGTCCCCCCAGTCCCGATCACTCACGTCCGCGCGCCGCACGCTCGGACCCGCGCCGTGGCCCTCGGCACATCCTCGCGAGTCGACGACGGGAAGCTGCACGGCAGGGCGGGTTACCCCAGCAACCGGCCTACGTCAACCGGCGCGCTCGCGCGATCACCTCCGCCAGCCCCTCGGTCGTCTCCAGCCGCGCCAGCTCCTCCTCGTCGACGAACCTCGCGTCCCGCACATCATCGCCCGCCGTCATCACGCCTCCGACCACACGCGCCAGGTGCGAGTGGATCAGGTACGGCCCCCGCTCGAGCACCGCCACCAGCACCCCGACCTCGACCTCGAGCCCGGTCTCCTCCCTCACCTCCCTCGCGACGCCCTCCACCATGCTCTCTCCCTCCTCCAAGCGTCCGCCCGGCACGCTCCACAACCCCTCGCCGGGCGGCTTTCCCCGCTCCACCACCAGCACCATCTCGCCCTCGAACACGATCGCCGACACCGCCACGATCATCGCTTCTTCACCGCAGGCTTCTTCGCCTTACCCTTACCCTTACCCTTACCCTTACCCTTACCCTTACCCTTCTTCTCTTCGGGGGCCGCTTCGGCTACGCGTCCCGGCACATCCGCCGACGGGCACATCGGCGCCAGATCGCACAACCCGCACGCCGGCTGCTTCGCGAAGCACACGCGTCGTCCGTGCCAGATCAGGCGGTCCGCGAACGGGCGCCACTGCTCCTTCGGCAGCCGCGCCATGAGGTCCTTCTCGATCTTCGCCGGATCGGTCTCGCGCGTGAGCCCGAGCCGCTGCGACAGCCGCGCGACGTGCGTGTCGACCACGACGCCCTCGTCCTTCCCGAACACGGTCCCGAGGATCACGTTCGCGGTCTTGCGCGCGACGCCGGGCAGGGCGCACAGCGCGTCCATGTCGGCCGGCACCTCCCCGTCGTGGCGCTCGACGAGCGCGCGCGCCATCCCGAGCAGGTGGCGCGCCTTCATGCGGAAGAACCCGGTCGAGTGCACCGCGTGCTCGAGCTCGTCCTGCGGCGCCGCGGCGAGCGCGCGCGCGTCGGGCCAGTGCTTGAACAACGCCGGCGTCACCGTGTTGACGAGGCGATCCGTCGACTGCGCGGCCAGGATCGTCGCGCACAAGAGCTCGAACGCATTGGTGTGATCGAGCTCGCAGCGGGCGTCGGGCCAGCGCGCGCCGAGCCGTTCGCAGATGGCGTCGACGGGAACCGCCGGCGGAGATGAGGGCGACTTTGCACCGCGTGTGGTATTCCCTGGGCGGGCCATGTCGCCTCGCATCATGTACGATTTCCGGGCTCGCCGTGTGGTCGCGGTGGCGATCTCCTTCGCCGTCGGCGCGGCGCTCCTCTCCTGCGGCGTGAACAAGAAAGAGGTCCAGGAGGCCAAGACCTCGGTGTACGACGCCGAGTTCGCGATCGTGTTCTCGGCCGCGGTCGCCGCGACCCGCGAGCTGTACCCGCGCGTCGAGGAGGACGCGCGAACCGGCGTCATCAAGACCGCCTGGCACCAGGTCAAGTTCAACGATCCCGGCGCCGACGATCCCAAGAGCGTCCAGTCGCGCGATCAGACGGCCGGGGTCGGCGCGGCCTCTCCCGGCGGGGCCCTCGGCTACAACCCGTCGCTGGCGCGGCGGATCAACTTCATCCGCTTCGACGTGCACGTCGCCGGCGGCCGGCCGTGGCGCGTGCGCGTCATCGGCACGGCGTCGCAGCTCGAGCCGGGCAACGCGTTGCCCACCGAGCTGCGCGGCGCCAACAAGCCGCACTGGCTGCCCGGCCGCGTCGACGCGCTCACCGTCGCGATCCACCGTCGCCTGCGCAAGTACGCGCAGGCGGCGCCGACGTTCGTCGAGGTCGTGGAGGAGGAGGCACCGCCCACGCCGCAGGTCGGCGGCGACATCCCCGAGGGCGCGCGCGAGACGGCGCAGGCGATCGTCGCCGCGCTGGAGACGCGCGACTACGCCGCCCTGCGTGCGACGTGTGCCGACGACGTGATGTGGAGCCTCGGCGCGGCGCCCGGCGTCGACGGCGCGATGGCGATGTGGCAGGCCGACCCGGGCGTGTTCGCGCAGATGCGGAAGGCGATCGCCGCGGGCTGCGGCCAGGACGGCGAGGACGTCGTGTGCCCCGTCGGCGCGGCGCGCGGCGCGTGGCAGCTGCGCATCGCGAAGCGCGGCGGCGCCTGGAAGCTGGCGGCGTTCCTCACGGTGGAGTGAACAGGCCGAGGCGCGCGAGGGCGCGCGCGACTACGGCGTGAGCGCGACGTCGAGGTGATAGCAGCCGGCCTCGCTCGGCGTGCGCGCGTCCACGACGATGTAGTAGGTGCCGGCGGCCGGCGTGACGCTCACCGACGAGAACATCGGCCCGCCGCCCTCGCACGTCGCGGTCGCGGTGCACGCATCGACGATGTACACGTCACCGCTCCAGCCCTCGGGCGAGAACGTGACCGCGAGCGTCTGGCCGGCCGTGACCGTGATTCGCCAGATGCCGTCGGAGCCGGGCTCCGGCGAGGTCGTGCAGTCGGGGAGCGTCGACGGCGTGAGGTCGTTGGCATAGCCGGTCGTGTTGCCGTGGACGCGGGTGCCGCCGGCCGCGCTCGCGGCGGCGGTGAGGTCGCGCGCCTGGCCGCACGTGTCGCGCGTGCCCTCGGCCGCGGCGAGATCGCAGACCCCGGCGTCGGCGCCGCTCGCGTCGGGGGCGTCGCCGTCGCCGTCACCGGCGTCGGTCGCGCCGGCGCGCGTGCACACCTCGTCCACGCAGGTGTAGCCGTCGGGACAGCGAGGCGAGCTCGCCGGGCAGCGGAGGCTGGTTCCGGCGTAGTCGGCGTCGAACGCGCAGCCGGTCAGACCTGCGGCGGCGACGACGGCGAGCGTATGGAACCAGGAACGCACGGTGTAGACTCGGCTCGCCGAGGGTACCAGCGCGGGCTCGCCGGCGTGATGTCCAGGATCACTCCCCACACGATCGGGCGCTACGAGGTCGTGGCGCCGCTGGCCACCGGTGGCATGGGCGAGCTGTTCCTCGCGCGCCGCTCGGGGGCCGAGGGCTTCGCGCGCCTCGTCGTGCTCAAGCGCCTGCGGCCCGAGCTCGGCGCGACGGCGACGTATCGCGACATGTTCTTCGACGAGGCGCGGCTCGCCGCGCGGCTCACGCACCCGAACGTGTGCGAGGTCTACGATCTCGAGGAGCACGGCGATCATCACTTCCTCGCGATGCCGTACCTGGAGGGCGTGCCGGCGACCGCGCTCCTGTCGCCGCCGTCGCCGCTGAGCGTGGAGCACGTGAGGCTGGTCGCCGGCATCCTCGTCCAGGTGTGCGACGGGCTGCACCACGCGCACGAGCTGTGCGGCGACGACGGCGCGCCGCTCGGCGTGGTCCATCGCGACGTGTCGCCCGGTAACGTGTTCGTGACGACCGACGGCGTCGTGAAGCTCCTCGACTTCGGCGTCGCGAAGGTGCGCGGCGCCAAGGCGGTGACCGAGCAGGGCGTGGTGAAGGGCAAGCTCGCGTACATGGCGCCCGAGCAGCTCGCCGATGGGTTCGTGGACCGGCGCGCGGACATCTTCTGCGTCGGCATCCTCGGCTGGGAAGGGCTGACGGGGCGGCCGCTGTTCGCGAAGGCGTCGGCGTCGCTCACGGCGGCGGCCGTGCTCGACGGCGACATCCCGCGGCTGGGCGCGGCGGTCGCGGGGGCAGGGGACGGCGCGGTCGTGCCCGAGGCGCTGGTCGCGGTGCTCGAG
>JAIOII010000179.1 GCA_019912685.1 Kofleriaceae bacterium | reverse complement strand
CCGCGGCGGCGCGCTCGCGGCCGCCGCGGTGCTCGTGCCGATCGCGGTGCGCGACACCGGGCCCGGCGATCGCGTGATCCGGCCGACGGGGTTGCCGCCGTGGCCGTGAACGCGCCCTTCGACTCGCGGCTGCGCCGCTCGCTCAGGGCGAACGGGTTGGCGGCCCTCCTCGCGCTCGGCGCGTGCGGGCCCGACGACATCGTCATGGCGCCGGTGATCGACGGCCCCGCGCCGGGCAGCGACGCGGCGGCGTTCCCCGATCTCGACGAGGTCGTGCTCACGCTCGCGCGCGAGGGCTCGCCGACCGATCTCCTCTCCGCGACGTTCACCCGCGGCGACGCGATCGAGCTGCGCGGCGTGCCCGAGGACGACGGGCTCGTGCTCCACATGACCGGCCGCCTCAACGGCGGCGACGTCGCCTACGGCCGCACCTGCGCGTTCTCGCTCGGCGAGGGCGAGCCGCCGTCGCCGCACCTGTGGTTCGCGCGCACCGTCAAGTGGGCCGACATCGACGCCTCGCCGGCGGCGGTGCGCCGCGGCGGCCGCGCGATCACGTATCGCGACGGCAGCGTGCTCTTCGCCGGCGGCGACGACGAGACCAGCCAGCCGGTGCCCGGCCTCGATCGCTTCGATCCGCACCGCGGCGTGCTCGAGACGGTCGCGAGCCTCACGTCGCGTCGCGAGGCGACGTACGCGTCGCTCGGCGACGGCCGCCTCGTGGTCCTCGGCGGCATCGATCCGCTGACGCTCCAGGCGTCGCCGCGGCTCGAGGTCTTCGAGCTGGACACGACGCTGGTCGGCCGCGTCGAGGGCCTCGACGACGTGCGCCTCGCGCGCGCCGGCGCGAGCCCGGTGACGCTCAGCGACGGCCGCGTCGTCATCTTCGGCGGCGGCCCGGTCGGCGGCGCGCCCTTCGACACGCCCGTCGAGATCGCCGCCGACGGCGCGGCCGTCGCCATCCGCGACCTCGCCGCGACCATGGCCGTCCCCCGCCGCGGCGCCACCGCGACGCGCCTCTCCGACGATCTCGGCGCACCCGTGCTCGTCGCCGGCGGCATCGATCGCGACGGCGCGCTGATCACGACCGCCGAGCTGTGGCGCCCGCTGCGCGAGAGCTTCGCGCAGGGCTTCGCGCCGGTCATGCGGGTGCCGCGGCAGCGCCACGAGGCGGTGCGCATGCCCGACGGCAGCGTGCTCTTCATCGGCGGCATCGACGCCGCGGGCGAGCCGGTGCGCGCCATGGAGCTCTTCACGATCGACGGCGGCTTCGTCGAGGCCGGCATGCTGCCTCCCGGCGCCGGCCTCCTCGACGCGTCGATCACCGTCCTGCCCGACGGCCGCGTGCTCGTCGCCGGCGGCCGCGAGAGCCCACAGGGCGAGCCCGTGCTCTCCGCCTACATCATCAACCTCGACCCGCTCGACGGCTCGGTCGACGCGGTCACGACCGATCGCATCGGCCGCGCCCGCGCCGGACACGCCGCCGCCCGCCTGTGCGACGGCACGATCGTCGTCCTCGGCGGCACCGGCACCGAGAAGATCTGACCCTCAGCGGCGGGCGAGGGGCGGGGGCTGGTAG
>JAIOII010001743.1 GCA_019912685.1 Kofleriaceae bacterium | reverse complement strand
GGGCAGCGCGGTGCAGCTCGAGCTCGCCGTTGCCGGCCGGCGTCGTCTTCCCCGGCGACGTCGGCAGGCGCACGGCGCCGTGCGAGCCCTCCACCAGGTCGTCGAGCTGCGGCGGCGTGACGGGCGCCACGTCCTCGTCGTGCGCGCTCATCCGCTCGATCGCCTCGGGCCGCGGATCCTCGCGCGCCGCGAGATTGCGCAGCACCTCCTGGCGCGCCGCGATCTGCGTCGCGAACGTCGTGCGCATGTAGCGGGCGATCGGCTCGCTGTCGCTGCTCCAGTTGGCGTGACGCAGGACCGCGAGCAGATCGTCCTGCATCGCGCGCGCGCTCTGGTAGCGCAGGGTCGGGTTGCGCGCGAGCGCCTTCATGCAGACGTCGTCGAGATCCTTGGTCACGGCGAGCGCGAACCTCGACGGCGGATCGATCGGGCCGGTGCGGATGCGCTCGAAGGTCTCCTCCTCCGACTTCGCGGCGAACAACCGGCGCAGGACCAGCGACTCCCAGAGCACGACGCCGAGCGCCCACACGTCCGAGCGCCGATCGGCGGCCGTGCCGTCGAAGAGCTCGGGCGCCAGGTAGCCGGCCTTGCCCTTGACCAGCGCGGCGTCCTCGCTCGTCCGCACCTTGGCGACGCCGAAATCGACGAGCTTCACCTGGCCCGTGTAGAGCACGATCACGTTGCCGGGCGTGACGTCCTGGTGCACGAGCTCGAGCGGATCGCCCTTCAGGTCGCGCAGCTCGTGAGCGGCGTGGAGCCCGGTCGCGCAGTCAGCGATGATGCGCGCCGTCGAGAACGGATCGAGGCGCGGTCCGGTGCGCGAGGCCTTGAGGATCGCCGCGAGCGACTCGCCCTCGAGGTACTCCATCGCGATGAAGTAGTTGCCCTTCTCTTCACCCAGGTCGTAGATGTCGACCACGTTCGGGTGCTTGACCAGCGCGGCGATGCGCGCCTCGTCGAGGAGGGCCTCGGCCAGGGCCGGCTTGCTCGCCAGCTTGGAGTGCACGAGCTTGAGGACGACCAGCTTCAGGAACTTCCTGGGCCCCCGCTGCCGCGCGAGGTGCACCTCCGCCATGCCGCCCTCGCCGATCTTGGCGACGAGCTCGTACTTGCCCAGGCGGCGCGGCGCCGTCATCCCGCACAGATGATAGCGCGCGCCTCCCCGGCGGTGAGCAGAAGCGTTAGGTTCCGCGCTGGGAGGGGACCCACGCGGAATCTCATGCGAATTGTCGGGCCCGCGGAGGGGTCATGGTCCGATGGCGGCTACTCCCACCAGAACCCGAGCGTCATGTGGACGCCGAACCCGGTGACCTTCGGCGCGTCGACGTCGTTGGCGACCTTCGCCGACAGATCGTGCTCGAAGGTCGGCCCCAGGCCGATGAGGACCTGCGGGTAGGGGTTGAACACGACCGGCGCCGACACGCTCAGGCGTGTCGTGCGCAGGGTGTACTCCTCGGTCCGGGTCTGCACCGTCGTGTTGGCGAAGCCGACCCCGGCGCGGATCCACCACGCGCTGACGGCGCCGAGCGGCACGACGTACCCGGCGCGTCCGCCGAGGCGGAAGCCCTTCGAGGAGTCGAAGCCCTGGACCTCACCCTCGAAGCCGACGTCGAGGCCGAAGGTGACGCGGCGGAACGAGCTGTAGTCGCCGGCGAGCCGGAACGCGTAGCGCGTGCGCGTCTCGTCGTCCGCGCCCTCGATGCTCAGCGTGTCCCGCTGGTAGTCGAGCCTGGCGTCGCTGGTGATGATGTACTGCCCCTTCTCGCCGAAAGGGCGCGCGCCGGCGGTCGTCGGCGCGAGGGCGGGAGCGAGAAGCGAGAGCAAGAAGATCACGCGCTTCATGACGAAAGCGACGTAACCACGCCGATCTGCACGTCGCAAGGTAGGTCGCCGCGGGACCCCGCGTATTAAGGTGGCAAACTCTGTCCCATCGCCGCCCGGGGGTATCGATCATGTCCGACAAGGAACGCGACCGCTCATCGTCCACCGACGACCTCGCCACGACGCCGGTCGTCCAGAAGAGCGCGGGCAAGCGCAGCCTCGTCGAGAACCGATACGCCTCCTCGCCGGCGGTGCAGCTGCACGGCGGCAACGGCGGGCTCGACGGGGAGCAGGTGCACCGGACGGCCGACGCGGGCCTCGCCGGCGCGAGCGAGTCGCTGCCGTTCATGGACGTGATCCAGAAGTCGTTCGGCGACCACGACGTCTCGGGCGTGCGCGCGCACACCGGCGCCGAGGCGGCGGCGGCGAACACGCAGCTCGGCGCGACGGCGTACGCCAGGGGCAACGACGTCGCGTTCGGCGGCTCGCCCGACCTGCACACCGCGGCGCACGAGGCCGCGCACGTCGTGCAGCAGCGCGCCGGCGTGAGCCTGAAGGGCGGCGTCGGCGAGGCCGGCGACGCCTACGAGCGTCACGCCGACGCGGTCGCCGACACCGTCGTGCGCGGCGGTAGCGCCGAGGGACTCCTGTCCGAGATGGCGGGCGGCGCCGGCGCGAACGGCGCGGCGGTGCAGTCGAAGGCGGTGCAGTTCATCGGCGTGCCGCTCGACCAGGCGCTGCCCGAGGGCGAGAAGCCGCCCGAGTTCGGCGAGGACAAGGGCGTGCAGCGCCGCTGGTCGCCGGAGCAGTACATCGCGCAGTGGGAGAAGGAGCAGGGGCGCAAGATGACCGCGCGCGAGCGCGAGACCATCGATCGCGGCTGCATCGGCATCACGGCGCAGAACATCGCCGGCGGCGGCAACCCGCTCGCCTACGCCGAGGGCATCTGGGACAACTTCGAGCAGGCGCAGCAGGCGATGCAGGAGAAGAACAAGCTCCTCGACGACGCCGCGACCGCCGGCCAGCCCGTCGATCCGACCCGCTACATCCTCTTCGCCAAGCTCTTCTGGTCGAATCAGTCCGAGGACTACGAGGAGCGCTTCAAGCCCGACGACGACGCCTTCAAGGCCGACGAGCACGGCGTCGTCGACATGACCGGGTACAAGTATCACGCGCAGTCGCGCATGAAGAAGGACCCGGTCACGGGCGAGGACCGGCGCTCGAGCTACATCAACTTCGACTACGGCTTCTGGGACGACTCGTCGAACTGCTTCTGGCACGCGAACCACATGCAGTACAAGGATCCCAAGAAGCGCGCCGAGAGCCCGATGATGGTGCTGCAGAGCACGCGCGCCAAGTTCACCAAGGGCTACCTCGATTTCGATCGCATCATCTTCTGCATCGCCAAGTCGTCGAACTACGATCCGGGCCTCGCCGCGCTCGCGCACGCCGGGACCCGCTGAGAGCCGTTCCTCGAGGAGGCCACCATGACCACGCCGATCATCGACTCGGATCCCTGGAAGCTCGTCGGACAGACCGTCACGCTCGCCGGCACCGCCCGTGACGCGGTCGAGGGCGCCGTCGTCCTCTTGAAGGACCGCACGCCGGTCTACGTGAAGGGCCTGCATTCGTGGGACGACGCGCTCGACCGCAAGCAGGTCGTCGTGACCGGCACCTTGCGGCTCTCGGGCGGCTCGAGCGAGCCGCTCGTGAACGCGCAGGGCGAGCACCGCCAGGGCTCCGAGGGCGATATGCTGGTGATCGAAGATGCGACGTGGAAGCCTGCTTAGCGTCCTGCTGCTGACCGGTGCGTGCGTGAGCAGCGATCCGAAGCCGCGAACCGTGTCGACCTTCGCCGAGCTCAAGGCGTCCGAGGGTCAGGTCATCCGCGTGAAGGGCGCGGTCCAGCACGAGAAGCTCGGCGACACCGTGCTGGTCGAGGAGGGCCTCGACGTCCTCTGCCCGGATCTGCGCCTTCCCGACGGCGTCACCGAGGCCACGCTCGAGGGCCGGCTCGAGCTCTGGTCGCCGCCGGTCGCCGAGGTGAACGACGACGGCGAGATCAGCCAGGGCGTCACCGAGGAGACCCGGCGCTGGGTCCTGCGGGACTGCAAGCCGATCTGAGTCAGGCGAAGCGCGCGGTGTGCCAGGCGCGCAGCTCGTCGAGGCCGTCGATGACGGCGTCGGCGCCGGCGAGCGCCTCGGCGCGGTCGCTGCCGGTCGTCACCGCGACGCACAGGGCGCCGACCGCGCGCGCCGCGGAGATGTCGTGCAC
>JAIOII010001742.1 GCA_019912685.1 Kofleriaceae bacterium | reverse complement strand
GCGCCGACGCCGAGGACCTTCCCATCAGCCGCATCACGCTGTACCGCTCCGGCGTGGGCTCGTTCATCCGCCAGGGGACGGTCGACGGCGACGCGGACGTCGGGCTGCGGTTCCGGACCGACCAGATCAACGACATCCTCTCGGATCTGCGGAACAACCTGAACCTGGTGAAGGACGAGCTGCCGAACGTCGGGGGAGGTAATCCCGACAGCCTCCGTATCATCCAGGAGACGGTCGAGACACTGGTCGGCTCCGCCGAGGACGCCAAGGGCTCGCTGCGAGGCCTGCGCGACCTGGCCGAGAGCTCCTGAGCGAACGCCGAGCGAAAGCAGACAAGCCGCATGATCTCCGACACGTCGAAACGCAGCTCGAAGGGCGAGATCGAGGATCTCATCCGGGCCCGGTACTCCCTCATCTGGGTGACCTCGCCGGAGGAGACCCGCGTCGAGGAATCGCTCAAGAAGCTCTGCGTCGAGCGCGAGATGCGCCTCGAGGTCTGGTCGATCACCGAGGGCTTCAAGGTCGTCGCCAACGGCCAGGGCACGCGCGACGTGAAGGATCCGATGAAGGCGCTCGATCACGTGCTGCGCGGCGAGGGCCGCGCGCTCTACGTGCTCCGCGACTTCCACCCGTTCCTGAAGGAGCCGGCCGTGGTGCGCCGCCTGCGCGACGCCGCGACCGAGCTGCGCAAGACCAAGAAGAGCCTCATCATCCTCTCGCCGCTGTCGAAGTTTCCGCCCGAGCTCGAGAAGTCGATCTCGGCGCTCGTCGACTGGGACCTGCCCAACCGGCAGGAGGTCGAGCAGGCGGCGCGCAAGCTCCTGCCCAACGCGCCGCCCGCGACCCAGCAGCTCGTCGAGAGCGACCCGACGTACATGGAGAACGTCGTCGAGGCCGCGCTCGGGCTCACGCTGGTCGAGGCCGAGAACGTCTTCGCCAAGGCGATGGTCCGCACCCACACCTTCGACCTCGAGACGATCCTCGAGGAGAAGAAGCAGATCATCCGCAAGTCGGGCCTGCTCGAGTACTACGAGCACCGCGAGGAGTTCTCCGACGTCGGCGGCATGGACACGCTCAAGGACTGGCTGGTCAAGCGCCGCAACGCGTTCAGCTCGCGCGCGCGCGACTTCGGCCTGCCGCTGCCCAAGGGCATCCTGCTCATCGGCGTGCCGGGCACCGGCAAGTCGCTCACCGCCAAGGCGGTCGGCGCGCTGTGGCAGATGCCGCTCCTCCGCCTCGACGTCGGCAAGGTCTTCGCCGGCCTCGTCGGCAGCTCCGAGGAGAACATCCGCACCGTGATCAAGACGGCGGAGGCGGTCGCGCCCGCGATCCTCTGGATCGACGAGCTCGAGAAGGGCTTCTCCGGCACCGGCAGCTCGGGCCAGACCGACGGCGGCACCACGTCGCGCGTCTTCGGCTCGTTCATCACGTGGCTGCAGGAGAAGACGACGCCGGTGTTCGTGATCGCGACGGCGAACAACGTGCACCAGCTGCCGCCCGAGCTCCTGCGCAAGGGCCGCTTCGACGAGATCTTCTTCTGCGACCTGCCCGATCGCGAGGATCGCCGCTCGATCCTCGACATCCACATCCGCAAGAAGAAGCGGGATCCGGGCCAGTTCGACATGGAGAAGCTGATCGACGCGACGATCGACTACTCGGGCGCCGAGATCGAGCAGGCGGTCGTGGCCGCGCTCTACGACGCGTTCGATACCGGCAACGATCTCTCGTCGGACGGCCTGCTCCACACGCTCAAGGAGATCGTGCCGCTCGCGATCACCATGCGCGAGCAGATCGACAGCATGCGCGAGTGGGCGCGCACGCGCGCGCGCCTGTCGTCGTCGCGCGGGCGCGGCGCGCAGCAGAAGCCGCAGGGCGGCTGGATGGCGAAGTACGGCGCCACCAAGGGCGGCCTCGGTGACAAGACCGGTGAGAACACCGACGACGACGGCGAACGCAAGCTGGAGCTGTAGAGGCAAGCATGTCGCACTTCACCAAATGCGAGCTGAAGATGACCAACCTCGCGGCGATCAAGGCCGCGCTGGCCGACCTCCAGATGAAGTTCGAGGCGGCCGAGGAGAACCAGCTCGTCACCGTGCGCGGTTACCGCGGTGACACCCTCAAGGCGGCGATCAAGGTCGACATGGGCCAGTACGACATCGGCGTGATCGCCAACGAGCAGGGCACCTACGATCTCGTCGCCGACTGGTGGGGCGTGGAGACGACCAAGGGCGTCAGCGAGGCGGAGTTCAAGGACCAGCTCTCGCAGCGCTACCAGTATCACAACGTGAAGCAGGCCTGCGAGGAGAAGGGCTGGGCGCTCGAGGAAGAGGTCAACGAAGAGGACGGCTCGATCCGTCTCGTCGTTCGCAAGTGGGTCAACGAGTGAGGGCCGGCCGCGAGGAGTGGGGCAGCGAGCGAAGCGAGTAACGGGGCAGCACCCACGACGAAGCGGCGCGAGCGGCGCAGCCGCGAGCAGGCCCGAACGAATCCGATCGACAGTCAAGGAGTCGCAGATGCGCAAGCAGGACATCGAGATCGTCATCGCGCCCAACGGCGACGTCAGCTTCACCGTGAAGGGCGTGAAGGGCGCGAGCTGCATCGGCGAGACCAAGTTCCTCGAGGAGGCCCTGGGCGGCGCCGTCGTCGAGCAGCAGAAGACCGGCGAATACTATGAACAATCCGAGGGTTACGTGTCGACGTGGGCAGGGGAAGGGAAGGACGAGTAATCCCGTATCATGAGTATCCGTGGCTGACTCCGACGACAGTGAGCTGAACGATCTCGCGGAGCTCGCGCCCGAGGAGCTCTCCGACGAGCTCGCGCGCGACATCGCGAAGCGCTGGGATCCCGAGCGGCTCTTGAAGCTCGTCGCCACGCGCGCCGGCAAGGGCGAGGCCCTCGACGCGTCCTTGCGCGCGCGCTACGAGCAGAAGCTCGGCGTCGACCTGAGCCACGTCCGCGTCTACACCGGCGCCTTCGCCGAGGAGTTCAACAAGCAGCGCAACGCCGACGCCGTCACGATCGGCGGCACCGGCATGATCCTCATGGGCGGCACCACCGACCGCCCGATGGAGTCGGCGTCCGGCCAGGCGCTCCTCGCGCACGAGCTCACGCACGTGGCGCAGGCCGAGCGCGGCGTCCATCGCCGGGGCCGCGGCGTCGACATGGAGCTCGCGACCGAGGAGCACGAGGCCGAGGCCGAGCAGGCCGAAGCCGAGGAGATGCAGCACCAGCAGGGCGGGGCGAGGGACGACGGCGGCGCCAGGGCCAAGCAAGCCGCGGCCAAGCTCGAGGCCGAGGTGATGGAAAAGGTGATCGCGATGCTGGGCGAGTCGATGCGCGTCCTCGTCCAGCGCTCGGGCTCGCCGTTCCGCCGCCCGTAGGGAGCGCACCGAGCCCGCCGCGGGGCAAATCGCGCTACTCTCGTACGTCGATGAGCGATACCAGTGCCGACGCTGGCGTGGTGCAGTCGCGGCGACAGCTCGAGCGGCTCGTGGCCGACGACGAGCTCGCCGGCCGCACCATCTCCGGCTTCGCCGCGCCCGGCGTGCTCTTGCGCTCCCTCGACCTCGACGGCGTGATCGTCGAGCGCGTCGACCTGCAGGACGCCGACGGCGAGGACAGCCGGCTCGAGCGCGCCGAGCTCCGCCAGAGCGACCTGCGCCGCTCGCGGTGGACCGGCGGCCTGTGGAACCGCGTGAAGGCGACCGAGTCCGACCTGACGCAGATCGATCTGCGCGGCGCCCAGGTCCTGCGCTGCGAGCTCGGTCCGGTGCGGATGGCGAAGGCGGGCTTCGGCGGCGCGCGCATCATGAACACGACGTTCAAGTCGACCGAGCTCTACAGCGCCGACTTCAGCCGCGCGGTGCTCACCAAGGTCACCTTCGACGGCTACGACGGCTCGACCGTGTCGCTCTCGCGCACCGACTGGACCGGCGCGGCGCTGTTCGAGGTCGACTTCAAGCGCGCCAACCTGTACGGCGCCACGTTCCGCGAGGCGCTGCTCTTCCGCTGCGATCTGCGCGGCGTCAACCTCTCGTCCGCCGACCTGCGCGGTGCGCGCCTCGTCGGCTGCCAGACCCACGGCGTCGATCTCGACGACGCGCAGCTCTAGCGCCAGCTCTCCGAGGAAGCCATGCCCACCCGTCCCGACCTCCGCGACATCACCACCGGCGTCAAGGACGCGCTGGCCGACAGCGATCGCGACGCGCTCCTCGAGATGTTGACGTTCCTCATCAAGGAGTACGTCGTCGACGGCCCGCCGCCGATGCTCGTGCACCAGACCGAGAACATCGCCGACCTCGGCCGCCTGAGCTTCGCGCAGCTCATCCAGACCCTGCAGACGCGCCTCGACATCCCCGAGCTCTCGCTCTTCACCGTCGACGGCGAGCAGGTCTCGGTGCGCGTCGGCGGCGCCAACCACGTGCTCACCGGCGGCCGCGCCGCGCCGCAGGCCG
>JAIOII010001741.1 GCA_019912685.1 Kofleriaceae bacterium | reverse complement strand
GCGAGCGCGCGCCCCGCCGCCGGCGAGGTCTCGGTCGAGGCCGCCGGCACCACCGTCTTCACCTACGACACGGCGGTCGCCGTGCGCGTCGGCGACGCCGAGGGCGACGCGCTCGCCGCGCGCCTCGCGCGCTTCGACGCGACCTGGAACGCGCTTTCCCCCGAGGAGCGCGAGCGCGCGCGCGCCATCCACGTCGACAACGAGACGCGCACCGACCTGGTGACCGTGTCGTTCCGCACCAACTGAAGCCGAAGCACCACCACCATGGCCAAGACCAAGACAACCGAGATCATCGTCGGCCTCGACATCGGCACCACCAAGATCGCCGCGATCGCGGGCGAGGTGACCGACGAGGGAGTCGACATCATCGGCATCGGCACGGCCCCGTCCAAGGGCCTGCGCCGCGGCGTGGTGGTCAACATCGACACCACCGTGAGCTCGATCCAGGCGGCGATCGACGAGTGCGAGAACATGGCCGGCTGCCAGATCTCGACGGTGTTCGCCGCGATCTCGGGCGCGCACGTGCGCGGGCTCAACTCGCACGGCATCGTCGCGGTGAAGGACCGCGAGGTGCGCGACGCCGACGTGGCGCGGGTCATCGACGCCGCCAAGGCGGTCGCGATCCCGATGGACCGCGAGGTGCTGCACGTGTTGCCGCAGCAGTACGTGATCGACGACCAGGACGGCATCCGCGACCCGCTCGGCATGGCCGGCGTGCGGCTCGAGGCCAAGGTGCACATCGTCACCACGGCGGTGACGAGCGCGCAGAACGTCGTCAAGTGCGCCAACCGGTGCGGGCTGCAGGTCGCCGACATCGTGCTCGAGCCGCTCGCGTCGGCGCAGGCGGTGCTCGAGGACGACGAGCGCGAGCTCGGCGTGGCGCTCGTCGACATCGGCGGCGGCACGTGCGACATCGCCGTCTACGCCGACGGCGCGATCGTGCACACCGCCGTCCTGCCGCTCGGCGGCGGCCACGTCACCAACGACATCGCCACCGTCCTGCGCACGCCGCTCGACTCGGCGGAGAAGATCAAGCGCCGCTACGGCTGCGCGACGCGCTCGCTGGTCGGCGACGACGACACGATGGAGGTCCCGTCGGTCGGCGGCCGCGGCCCGCGCGTCCTGCCGCGCGCCACGCTCGTCGAGATCATCGAGCCGCGCGTCGAGGAGATCTTCGAGCACGTGAAGCGCGAGCTCATGCGCTCGGGCTACGCCGACAGCCTCGCGGCGGGCGTCGTGCTCACCGGCGGCGCGACGTCGCTCGAGGGCACCTGCGAGGTCGCCGAGCACGTGCTCGGCCTGCCGACGCGGCGCGGCTGCCCCACGCGGGTCGGCGGCCTCGTCGACGTGGTGAGGTCGCCGGCGTACTCGACCGGCGTCGGACTGGTTCGTTACGGCGCGGCGCACGGACGCGCGCTGCAGACCCGCGCGCAGGCCGCACAGAGCGGTGAGCGCGGGATCTTCAAGCGCGCGTTCTCGCGTCTGGCCGAGATGTTCTGATCACCGAGCGATCAAAAACTTGCCCACGCAGATCCCCGGCTGCATGACGGATCAAAGGGGAGGAAGAACACCCATGGCACTCATCGAATTCGACGACGCAAACCACGCCAAGATCCTGGTCATCGGGGTCGGTGGCGGCGGCGGCAACGCTGTCAACACCATGATCAGCGGCAACCTCGACGGCGTCGAGTTCGTGGCGGCCAACACCGACCGCCAGGCGCTCGAGGCGAACCTCGCGCCGCACAAGATCCAGCTCGGGTCCGGCCTGACCAAGGGCCTGGGCGCCGGCGCGCACCCCGACGTCGGGCGGCGCTCGGCGGAGGAGAGCATCCAGCAGATCGCCGACTCGATCTCGGGCGCCGACATGGTGTTCGTGACCTGCGGCATGGGCGGCGGCACCGGCACCGGCGCCGCGCCGGTCATCGCGCAGGTCGCGCGGGACTGCGGCGCGCTGACGGTCGGCGTCGTGACCAAGCCGTTCGGCTTCGAGGGCAAGAAGCGCGACCGCAACGCCGCCGAGGGCATCGCCCGGCTCGAGGCCGCGGTCGACACGCTGATCGTGATCCCGAACAACCGGCTGCTCGCGCTGGCCGGCAACCAGATGTCGATGGTCGATGCCTTCCGGCGCGCCGACAGCGTGCTGCTGAACGCGGTGCAGGGCATCAGCGACCTGATGACGGTCCCGGGGTTGATCAACGTCGACTTCGCCGACGTGCGCACGATCATGAACGGCATGGGCCGCGCGCTCATGGGGGCCGGTGTCGGCTCCGGGAAGCGGCGCGCGACCGAGGCGGCCGAGATGGCGATCAGCTCGCCGCTCCTCGAGGACGTGTCGATCACCGGCGCGACCGGCATCCTCATCAACATCACCGGCGGGCCGGACCTGACGCTGCACGAGGTCAACGAGGCGTCGAGCCTCATCCAGAACGCCGCCCACGAGGACGCGAACATCATCTTCGGCTCGGTGATCGACCCGAACCTGACCGACGAGGTGCGGATCACCGTCATCGCGACGGGCTTCAACTCGGTGGGCAAGGTGGTCGCGCCCGCGCCGGACCTGCACGCGTCGGCCCCGACCGCCGCCCCGTCGCGCACGCGCGCCTCGCAGCAGGTGACCCTGCCGTACGACAACGCGTCGGTGACGACCAAGGAGTACCCGTCGAACATCGTGCCGCCCGCCCGCAAGGTGTCGGGCGAGATCAAGACGCCGGCGCTGGTGGTCGAGGACGCCGAGGTCGACGTGCAGTGGAGCGACGGCGAGATGAGCGCCGTCGAGCGCGCGCTGGCGGAGCTGCACGT
>JAIOII010001740.1 GCA_019912685.1 Kofleriaceae bacterium | reverse complement strand
CTGGCGGCGATCTTAGCTCGTCGGCGCCGGGTACTCGGCCGATTTCTCGCTGATGTTGCCGTCGTCGCAACGGAACAGCTTGCCCTTGCCTTCGACCCGGGTGAGCAGGCTGACCGGGCGGGTCCACACCTTGTGGAGCGACCGCAGGGTGTCCTTGGCCTGGCCGAGGTCGAGATCGGTCCCGTCGTGGGCGTGGCGCAGGAGCAGCTCGCTCCGGTTCTCGAGGTTCGCATCCTCGACGTAGATGAAGGGCTGGCCGCGGTTGGTCAGCATGCGCAGCATCTGGTCCTTCACCTTCTTGAACTCGCGCGACTGGATCTCCCAGTTGCCCGAGCGCTCGCTGAAGCCGAACGAGTAGAACTTCTGCTCGATGCAGAACTCGAGCGTGAAGTACTCGTCGAGGAAGGTGACGTCGTTGTGCAGCCGGCGCACCTCGAAGATCTTCTTCCGCCCGAGCCCGAGCCGGCGGTCCCAGTCCCGCTTGGCGTCGAGCGACTCGCACTCCTCCCACTCCTTGCCGAACTGGCCCTTGTTCCAGCGGCTCTCGATGTAGCGGAAGAGCTCCACGCCGAGCTTGTACGGGTTGAGGCGCCCGGGCGCGGTGGCGAGCACGCCCGCGGTCGCGTCGGCGTAGTCGATGATCTCGGCGGCCGACGCGGCCTTCTGCGTCATGATCGTCGAGTGCCAGTACGTCGCCCACCCCTCGTTCATGATCTTGGTCATGGCCTGGGGCGCGAAGTAGTAGGCCTCGTTGCGCACGATCTCGAGGATGTCGCGCTGCCACGAGTCGATCGGCGCGTTCTGGATGAGGAAGGAGAGGACGTCGCGCTGCGGCTCCTCGGGGAAGCGGCGGCGTAGCTTCTTCTTCTCCTCTTCCTTCTTCTTGCGCTGCGCCTCGAGGTACTCGGGCGGGTTGATGAACTTGTCCATGTACTGCTTGGCGCGCAGCCGCGGGACGCCGTCCTCGTCCTCGTCGTCGTCCTCCTCGCCCGACTTCGCCGGCTGCCGCGTGATGTACGGCGACATCGGATCGATCAGGTTCTCGAGCGTCAGGCACGTGTCGATGAAGTCCTCGACGACGTCCTGGCCGTGGCGCGCCATGTGCCGGCGCACGAGCGCGGCATGGTTGGCCATGCCGTCGATCATCTTCCGGTTGGTCTTGGAGAAGTAGTAGTTGTTCTTGAAGAAGTCGACGTGGGCGCAGACGTGGCCCATCACCGTCTTCTGATCGACGAGCGAGTTGCCCTCGAGGAGGTAGGCGTAGGCCGGGTTGGTGTTGATCACCATCTCGTAGATCTTCTGCAGGCCCCACTCGTAGCCCTTGGCGAGCTGCTCGTAGTCCATGCCGAAGCGCCAGTGTGGGTAGCGGGTCGGGAACCCGCCGTACGCCGCGACCTCGTTCATCGTCTTGTAGTCGAGGACCTCGTAGATGATCGGGAAGAAGTCGAGGCCGTACGCCTTGGCGTGGCCCTCGATCTCCTCCTGCATGTCGCGCAGGTACGGCGGGAAGCGGCGCAAGCCAGCCACGTCAACGACCCTTTCCGAGGAACTCCTTGATGGAGTCCATGATCGCGTCCTTGCCCTTGATCTCCGACGTCACGACGCGCTCGTCCTCGTCGAAGTGCTCGGACAGGTCCTTGATGAACTGGCCCGAGCCGTACGGGCTCTCGACCTGGCCGTAGGCGAACAGGTTCACCGTCGGCAGGATCTTCTGCTTCAAGAGCTCGACGCACGCGTGGGTGTCGTCGATCGACCAGTTGTCACCGTCGGAGAAGTGGAACGGGTAGATGTTCCACAGCTCGGCCGGGTACTCCTCCTCGATCATCTTGGCGCACAGCTTGTACGCCGAGCTGATCATCGTGCCGCCCGACTCGCGCGTGCGGAAGAAGGTGTCGCGGTCGACCTCCTTGGCCATCGCGTCGTGGATGATGTAGCGGCTCTCGATGCCGTGGTACTGCGAGCGCAGCCACGTGTCGATCCAGAAGGACTCGATGCGCACGATCTCCTTCTGCTCGTCGCCCATCGAGCCCGACACGTCCATCATGTAGATGATGACCGCGTTCGACTGGGGCAGCGGGTCGCTCCGCCACGAGCGGTAGCGCTTGTCGTCGCGGATCGGGACGATGATCGGGTTCTTCGGGTCGTACGTGCCGAGCGAGAGCTGGCGGCGCAGCGCCTGGCGGAACGTGCGGCGGAAGTGGCGCAGGGACTCCGGGCCCGTCGTGCGGATGCCGGTGAACTTGTCCTTCCACGCGATGATCTTCTCGGTGCCCTTGGGCTGGATGCGGGGCAGCTCGAGCTCCTCGCCCATGATCTCGGCGAGCTCGGCCAGGCTCACCTCGAGCTCGACCATGTGCTCGCCGGGGCGGTCGCCGGCCTCGCCCTGCCCCGGCTTCTCCTGGCCCTGGCCGAGCGCGTCGCCGACCTGGCCGTCGCCCTGGCCGACGCCGCCCGACTGCTTGTCGCCCCACTTGAAGCGCGGCAGGTCGACCTGCGGCAGCGGGATCGACACCGTGTCCTTGCCCTTGCGCGCGATCATCTCGCCCTGGGAGATGTACTTGCGCAGGTTCTGCTTGATCTTGCCGCGGATGATCTGGCGGAAGCGGCCGTGGTCGAGGTCGATCCGTTGCGACATTAGAGGCGCGCTCCCTTCCGCTCCTCGTGGGTGTTACCCCCGAAGTGCTCGCTTCGCTCGCACCGACCCCACTTCGTCGCGGCGCGCGCCATCAGAACACCACCTCCGCGGCCTCGCCGCGCTCGTTGACGAAGCACAGCCGGCCGCCGCCCGAGCGGCGCGACTTCTGCGCCATGTCGAGGAGCCCGAGCGCGCGCGAGAGGACGCCGAGGTAGTCGTCGGTGTCGAGCTCGACGCAGAGCCGGGCCAGGAGCTCGGCCAGGGTCGGGTTGAGCTCGATCGCGACCGGTGCTTTGCCTCTCGGATCCATGCTCAGGACTTCACGTCTCCGCGCGCGAAGATCGACGCGACGTAGTTGAGCACGTCGGTCGCCGACACCTCGTCGTAGCCGAAGTTCTTGATGAGGCGCTGCTTGACCACGTCGATCTTCGCCTGCGTGTCGCGGTCGACGACCGACGAGACCAGCGACGTGAGCTTGATCGAGTCCTTCTGGTCCTCGAACAGCTTGGCCTCGAGCGCCTTGTGCAGCCGCTCGTTGGTCTTGTAGTCGAACGTGCGGCCCTCGATCGCGAGCGCGCCGATGTAGTTCATGATCTCGCGGCGGAAGTCGTCCTTGCGCGACTCGGGGATGTCGATCTTCTCCTCGATCGACCGCATGAGGCGCTCGTCCGGCTCCTCGTCCTGGCCGGTGTACGGGTTCTTGACCTTCTCCTTCTGCGTGTACGCCTTCACGTTGTCGATGTAGTTGGCGCACAGCTTCTGGATCAGGTCCTCGTCGGCCGAGATCGCGCGCTGGACCTCGTTCTTGACGATGTCCTCGTACTCCTGCTTCACGACCTGGAGCAGCTCGCCGAACCGCTTGCGGATGTCGTCCGACGAGATGAGCGAGTGGTGGCGCAGCCCGCTCTCGAGCTCGTTCATCACCATGAACGGGTTGACCGCGCCGTCGCCCTTCTCGGAGACGAGCGCGTTCGAGATCTTGTCCTGGATGTAGCGCGGCGAGATGCCTTCCATGCCCTCGCGCGCGGCCTCCTTGCGCAGCTCCTTGATGTTGTCCTGCGTGAAGCCGGGCAGCGTCTTGCCGTCGTAGAGCTTGGCCTTCTGCAGCGGCGAGAGGTTGCCCTTCTTCGGGTCCTCGAGGCGCGTGAGCACGGCCCAGAGCGCGGCGACGTAGAGCGTGTGCGGCGCGATGTGCTTGCCGACGCGGTCGGACGTGTAGTCCTTGGCGTAGATCTTCACTTCCTCGGAGACGCGCGTGATGTACGGGATGTCGACCTTGACCGTGCGGTCGCGGAGCGCCTCCATGAACTCGTTCGAGAGGAGCTTCTTGTACTCGGCCTCGTTGGTGTGGCCGATGATGACCTCGTCGATGTCGGTCTGCGCGAACTTCTTCGGCTTGATGCGCTTCTCCTGCGTCGCGCCGAGGAGGTCGTAGAGGAACGCGACCTCGAGCTTCAGGATCTCGACGAACTCGATGATGCCGCGGTTGGCGATGTTGAACTCGCCGTCGAAGTTGAAGGCGCGCGGATCCGAGTCGGCGCCGAACACGGCGATCTTCCGGTAGTTGATGTCGCCGGTGAGCTCGGTCGAGTCCTGGTTCTTCTCGTCCTTGGGCTGGAAGGTGCCGATGCCGATGCGGTCCTGCTCCGAGAGCAAGAGGCGGCGTACCTTCACGTGCTTCATCACCTTCTCGAAGTCACCGCCGTAGTGGCGCATGAGCTCGCTGAAGATCATGCGGCACGCCGGGTTGACCTCGCCGTCGATGCGCACCTTGTGCCCGTCGTTGCCGAGGCCGAGGCGCTTGATCGTCTCCTCGCGCCACTCGCGCGGGATGAGGCGCAGCGGCTCGTCGTGCATCGGGCAGTGGAAGACCTCCTGACCGCCCGCGTGCTCGGCGAGCGGGCCCGGCAGCTCCCAGAAGTAGGTGTAGAGCGCGCCCTCGGGCGTCCGCGAGTACTCCTCGGCGCCGCGCTTGAGGAGCCGCACGATCGTCGACTTGGCGGAGCCGACCGGGCCGTGGAGCAGGATGATGCGGCGCTCGGTGCCGTATCCCTGCGCCGCGCTCTTCAGGACGTTCATGAGCCGCATGAGCGGCACGTCGAGGCCGTAGACCGCGTCCTTGCCGCCATGGCCCTCGTCGCGGAAGAACTTGTAGCGGACGAGCTTCTTCTTGTTGTCGATGTACTCCTCGACGCCGTGCGACAGCACCATGTCGTAGAGGCGCTGGTACGCGGTGCGCGTGATCTGCGGCCGCTTGCGGACGAGATCGAGGTAGTCCTCGAACGAGCCCTCCCAGGCGAGCTCCTTGTACGAGGCATAGTTCTGCAGCGACGCGATCTGTCCCACCAGACTCATGGCAGCGAGCGTACCATGGGGTAGGGGAAGAAGAAGATCGGAGGGAAAGCGACCACGGCCACGGCCACGGCCACGTCGCCGTCGCCGTCAAGGTCCACGACCACGTCGACGGCCACGGCCACGTCGACGTGCGCGGGTGCTCGGTGCGCGGGTGCTCGATCGTTGACCTTGACCTGGTCGTGGTCGTGAACGTGGACCTTGACGGCGACGGCAACGTGGACATGGGCGCTCACGTTGACGCCAGCGCACGGCCCTACCGCGTCGCGCGCTACCGCTGGTACTTGTCGACCGCCGCGTTGTGCTCGGCGTACGTCTTCGAGAAGACGTGCGTGCGGGGCGAGTCGGCGACGAAGTAGAAGTAGTCGCTGCCGTCGGGCTTCATCGCCGCCTGCATCGACGCCTTGCCCGGGTTGCCGATCGGGCCGGGGGGGAGGCCCTCGTGCTGGTAGGTGTTGTACGGATTGTCCTTGTCGTCGAGCTGGAGGCGGCGCAGGCGCTCGCAGCCGTCGGGCTTGCCGGCCTTGCGGCACGGCTCGTTCCACGCGATGCACGCCGCGCTCGGCTTGACCGAGACGAGGCAGCCGTAGCGGATCGTCGGGTCGGTCTCGAGGCGCTTGGGCTTGAACGTCGGCGACGTGAGCCGGTTGACGAACACCTGCGCGATCCGCGGGCGCTCGGCCGGATCCACCGCCTCCTTCTCGACGATCGACGCCAGGACGAGCACGTCGCGGTCGCTCCACTGCAGGCGCTGCTTGAGCTTGGCCAGCGACTTCGCGTTCTCGCGCGCGAGCTGGTTCCAGGCGCGCCGATGCGCCTCGATCAAGCGCTCGAGCACCTTGCGCGGCGACGTCGGCACCACGAACTCGTAGGTGTCGGGGAAGAGCATCCCGTCGATCGATTCGCCGGCGATCGCGTGCTTGCGCAGGAACTCGGGATCGCGCGCGAGCGCCTCGAGCTCGAGCTTCTTGGC
The DNA here is from genome assembly GCA_019912685.1 of Kofleriaceae bacterium. Taxonomy (GTDB): domain Bacteria; phylum Myxococcota_A; class Polyangia; order Haliangiales; family Haliangiaceae; genus UBA2376. The sequence continues at coordinate 1,340 of JAIOII010001740.1, read as the reverse complement.
GACGCCGGCCTGCTCGATCTCCTCGAACAGCTCGAGCATGTTCCGGCCCTCGGGCAGCGTCACCTTGACCGTGCGCTCGGGCACGCCCGCGATCAGCCGGTCGAGCACCTCGCGGGGCTTCATGTTGTCGCGGAGCGTGTACTCGCCGGTCTTCACCGCCGTCGTGGCGCCGCGGCGCATGGCGTAGAAGCGGAACCACGAGGGCCGGTCGATCACGCGCTTCTCGTGCAGCCGGGCCGCGATCTGCGGGAACGACATCCCCCGCTCGATCTTGACGACGATCTCGGCGCCCTTGCCCGCATGCTTGGTCTCCGGGTAGCGGTAGAGCTGCCACCCGTAGTAGCCGGCGACGAGGAGCGCGATCGCGAGCGTGCCGAGCACGACCAGGAGCGCGGTGCGGAACGCCTTCTTGCTCATCGAGTCCGGAAAGCCTACGTCAAGCGGGCGCGACGTGCGTCGAGCCAGCCCTGCAAGATGACCGCGGCGGCCTGCTTGTCGATCACGTCCTTGCGCCGCGCACGCGAGACGTCCGCCTCGATGAGCACGCGCTCGGCGAGGGCGGTGGTGAAACGCTCGTCCTGCTCGTGTAATTCCACGCCGGGTGGCAACGCCTGCTCGAGCGCGCTCGTGAACACGCGCACGCGGCGCGCGCGCGGTCCGATCTCGCCGGAGAGCTCGTACGGCAGCCCGACGACGACCGCGACGGCATCGCGCGCGCGCACCAGCTCGATCACCGCGGCGACGTCGTGCGCGGTCCCGCGCCTGGTGAGCACGATTTCCGGATGCGCGGCCAGGCCGAGCTCGTCGGACACGGCCACGCCGATCGTTCGCATTCCCACGTCGAGTCCCAGCGCGCGCATCACTGAACTTTCGACGCGCGTCCTAGCACGTCCTCGCGTGCCGAGATGTGCCGTACTCAGCGACGCCGACTCATGAATCGCGAGTGGCTACTCGAGTTGCCGCCGGTGCGACGAGCATGGCGCAGTGGATGGCGACTCCATCAGCCATTTCGTCAACGCCTGGTGACACGAGGTGACAAGAGTGCAGAGGTTGGAGCCGTAAGCGCGCGTTTCGTGGCGGTGCGATCGCGTGCTCGGAGTTGGCTCGCGTGTTGCTCTAGTTTTCGTCGTCAGCGCGAGCAACCAAGCACGAGCTGACGCGTCTCAAGGAAACGAGGAATCTCCCCCACCTGCTGCCGGTTGTACTGGCAGACCCCGCAACGAGCTCCGACTTCCAACGTCCCCCTCTCCTCAAGGAGCCCCACCCTCTACACACGCGCGACATAGCGAGAGAAAATTTCGACTCGGTGGCGCCGGCTTGGTCTCCCTCCCCCTCATCCC
>JAIOII010001739.1 GCA_019912685.1 Kofleriaceae bacterium | reverse complement strand
ATGCGGGGGTACGCCGCGAGCTCGACGCCGAAGCGGCGGGCGGAGTGGATCTGCGGGACGAGCACGCAGTCGGCGATCGTCGGGGCGTCGCCGACGCAGAACCGGCTCTCGCCGGCGACGGCGCGCTCGATCGCCTCGAGGCCGCGCGCGATGAAGCCCTGCACCCACGTCTTCACGTCGCCGCCGAGCTTGCCGACCGCGTTCGTCGTCGACAGGTTCTGCAGCGGCTGGATGCCCGAGTTCACCATCTCGGCGATCGCGCGCACCCGCGCCCGGTCCTCGAGCCCGCGCGGCAGGAGCGGCGGCGCGGGGAAGCGCTCGTCGAGGTACTCGATGATCGGCAGAGACTGCGTCAGGTGGTGCGTGCGGCCGTCGTCCTCGACGAGCTCGAGCGTCGGCACCTGCGCCATCGCGTTCTGCGCCGTGTACGCGGTGTCGTGCTGCTTGCCCTCGAGGATGTTGACGACCACGTACTCCCACGGGACGCCCTTCAGGCCCAGCGCGATGCGCACGCGATGGGACGCCGAGCTGCGCCAGTAGTTGTGCAGCCGCAGCTTCACGCCGAGCCTCGATCCGGAGCCCCGGGCTTGACCACCTCTTGCGCGATCGCGCCGAACGGGCTCGTGCCGTCGGGGAGGAACGCCTCGATCGCGATCGTGTCGCCGACCTTCATGAACGGCGTCGTCGGCTTGCCGGTCTCGATCGTCTCGATCATGCGCCGCTCGGCGAGGCACGACACGCCGCGCGCGCGATCCGCGTTCGACACCGTGCCGCTGCCGAGGATCGTCCCGGCGGTGAAGCGTCGCGTCTTCGCGATGTGCGCGACCAGCTGGTGAAACGAGAAGTGCATCTCGGGACCGCTGTCGCAGTCGCCGACGACCTTGCCGTTGTAGGTCGACCGCACGCGCGCGTGCAGCCGGCCGTCCTGCCACGCGGCGCCGAGCTCGTCGGGCGTGACCGCGAACGGCGAGAACGCGGTCGCCGGCTTGCTCTGGAAGAAGCCGAAGCCCTTGGCCAGCTCCGTCGGCACGAGGTTGCGCAGCGTGACGTCGTTGGCGAGCATCACGAGGCGCACGCAACCGGCGGCGTCGGCCGCGCTGGTGCCGAGCGGCGTGTCGCCGAGGACGACGACGACCTCGGATTCGTAGTCGAGGCCCCACGCCGGATCGTGGAGCGTGATCGCCTCGCGCGGGCCGAGCAGCTCGCTCGAGCCGCCCTGGTACACGAGCGGATCGGTCCTGAGCGTGTCGGGGGGCTCGGCGCCGCGCGCCTTGCGCACCAGGATGACGTGGTTCAGGTACGCCGACCCGTCGACCCACTCGTACGCGCGCGGCAAGGGCGCCATCAGCCGCTCGGGCTCGACGGTGATGCCCTCGAGCAGGTGACCGTCGAGCTCGGCGGCGCGCGCCCGCAGCTCGGGCAGCGCCGCGTCCCAGTCGTCGAGCGCCGCCTGCATCGTGCGCCAGGGCGAGGGCGCCGGGGCCGCCGCCTGGCCGTCGCTGCGAACGACCAGGAGCCGGCCGTCGCGCGAACCGTCACGTAGGGTCGCCAGCTTCATCGGCGGCACCTTAACACAGCAGCGCGCGAGTCGAGCCCGGCTCATGTACGATCCACCGGATGGGAGGGTCACGCGACGACGCGACGGCTCCGACGCTCGCCGAGGCTGCGACCGGCACCGCGCCGACGCTCGCGGCGACGCCGCCGGACAGCATCGCCCGTGCGCCCGGCGGCGGCGTGGTCGACGGCCC
>JAIOII010000178.1 GCA_019912685.1 Kofleriaceae bacterium | reverse complement strand
GCACCGAGGTGACGCAGCAGCTCGCCGGCGGCGCGCTGACGATCGCCGTCACGCCGTCGGCGCTGTACACGCAGGGGGCCGTGGTCGAGGTGATCGCGCAGGCGCGGCCGTCGGCGGTGACCGCGGGCGCCAGCGCGCTCGCCGAGCGCGCGTCGCTCGCCGAGCTCGACGCGGCCGCCGACGGCTGGTGCTGGGAGTCGGCGACCGGCGGCACCCTGTGGATCAAGGTCGCGCAGGGCGCGACGATCGCGGTGATGTAGACTCGCCGCGTGACGATCGAGGTGCGCGAGGCGCGGCGCGAGGACGTGCCCGCGGTGATCGAGCTGGTGAGCGAGACCCTGCGCGAGTTCGGCCTCGCGTTCGGCGTGGGCTCGCCGACCGACGACCAGCTGCGCACGCTGCCCGAGGCCTACACGGCGCACGGCGGCAGGTTCTGGGTGGCGACCGACGGCGACGCGCTCGTCGGGACGTGCGGGGTGTTCCCGGTCGCGCCGGGCACGCTGGAGCTGCGCAAGATGTACGTGCGCCCGGCGGCGCGCGGGGCGCGGCTGGGCGTGCGGCTCCTCGACGTCGCCGTGGCGTGGGCGCGCGAGCGGGGCGCGGCGCGCATGGTGCTCGACACCGTCGAGGAGATGACTCGCGCGATCGCGTTCTACGAGGCGAACGGCTTCGTGCGCGACGACGATTACATCCGCGGCGCGCGCTGCACGCGCGGCTACGTGCGCGCGCTCTGACCCGGCATCGCCGGCGTTCGCGCACGTCGCGAAGGTCATCGTCCCGAACACGATCGGCAGGTGGAAGCGGCGCGGCCCGACCGAGCCCGGGTTGAACACGAGGAGGTCGCGATCGCGCCCGAGGAACGGGATGTGCGAGTGGCCGCACACCACGAGCTGGGCCCGCTCGGCGCGGGCGAGGCGCGCCACGTCGGCGCGCAGCTTCACGCCGGCGACCCCGATGTGGACGAGCAGGATCCGCAGCGCGTCCTCGACGTCGATCGTGAGTACGTCGGGCAGCTCGGCGGCGCGGACGTCGATGTTGCCGCGGACGGCGTGGACCGGCGCGATCGTCGCCAGGTCCGCGAGCACCGACAGCTCGCCGATGTCGCCGGCGTGCAGGATCGCATCGGGTGCGTACGCGCGAAGGTGCTGCGCGGCCGACAGGTGCGGCTGGGAGTGCGTGTCGGCGACGACCGCGAGCCGCAGCGCCCCACCGCCCGCCGGGCGAGCGATGGTGGCGTGGGCGCGGCGTGGCACGGGCGGCACGCCCGAAGGCTATCACTCGCGCAGGCTCAGCAAGATCCGGATCACGTACCAGAAGAGGAGCGCGATCGAGGAGAAGAGCGAGAGCGCGGCGCCGACGTAGCTCTCGGGATCGTCGTGCGCCATCACCTGCGACGTCTCGTAGAGGATCGAGCCGGCGGCGAGGAGCACCATGGCGATCGAGAACACGATGCCGAGGTTGAAGCCGAAGATGAGCGAGAGCGCGATGAGGCCGAGCGCCGCGGCGCCGCCGATGGCGAGCGCGGTGCGGAGGAACGAGAAGTCCTTCTTGGTGACGAACACCGAGAGCGTGAGCGCGCCGAACACCGCGAGCGTGATGTAGGCGGCGTCGCGGATGATGTTCGGGTCGCCGCCGCCCTTGGCGACGATCGCCGCGGTCTTCCACTGCACGATGGCGAGGAGCGGGACGAAGATGAGCGCTTCCGCGATCACGTAGAGGCCGAGGCCGATGTAGTGGAGCGGGCGCGAGCGCGTGTGCTCGGCGAGGTAGTGCGTGCCGAAGCTGACGATCATGAAGACGGCGAGCACGGCGGCCCAGTTGGCGCGGCCGCCGAGCGCGAACTCGACGAGCGGCACCGAGACCTTGGTCGCGAGCGCCTCGTTGTTGAAGAGCAGCCACTCGAGGCCGGCGAACGCGAGGATCGCGCCGAAGAGGTGGAGGTACGTGAGCCGGATGAAGCGCAGGCGCGCCGAGACGCCGCGCGTCGCGTCGGCGCCGGGGATCGGGCGGCCGTGCGCCGGCTGCTGCGCGTACGGCGGCATGC
>JAIOII010001738.1 GCA_019912685.1 Kofleriaceae bacterium | reverse complement strand
GCGCGCGATGCCGGCCGCGGTGTGGCGCGGCCTCGTGCTCGCCGCGCTCGACCCGGCGGCGCCCGCCCTCGCCGACGTCCTCGCGCCCGTCGACGCGTCGCTCGTCCGGTTTCCGGACACGCTGGCGCGCGCGGCCGGCGGCGGCGAGGTCCGCGACGTCGCCGGCAACTGGAAGCAGCACGCCTGGAACTTCCTCGACCACTTCCACATCGGCTTCGTGCACCGCGCGCCCGGCGGGCTCGCCGACGCGGTCGACCTCGGCACGTACACGACCGAGCTCTTCGAGCACGCCGTGCTCCAGTGGGTGTACGCGCGCGATCCCGCCGACGGCTTCGACCCGACGCTCCTGCCCGAGCGCTTCGCCGACGCGCGCGGCCGCCGCGTCTTCGCGCTCTGGTGGTTCGTCTACCCGAACCTCGCGCTCAACTTCTATCCGTGGGGGCTCTCGGTCAACGTGTACCAGCCGATCCCCGAGCGCCCCGATGCCACGCGCTTCGGCTGGTACCACCGGGTGCTCGACGCGGCGAAGTACGCCGAGCGCGACCGGCGCTGGCTGTCGTCGCAGGTCGACGCCGAGGACGTCGACGCGCTCGCCCAGGTCAGCCGCGGGCTGCGCTCCGGCTTCGCGCCGCGCGGCCGCTTCGCGCCGAGCGAGGAGCAGGCAGCGCACTGGCTGCACCGCAAGGTGTCGCGCGACGTGCTCGGCGCGTAGCCACGCGCGCCGTCAGCCGCCGCCGCCCTCGTCGCCCATCTTCGCCGCGTAGCCGCGCACCGGTGGATCGGGATCCGCCGCCGAGCGCACGCGGACGACCGAGCCGGGCGCCTCGACGGCGCCGGCAGCCATCGACCAGCCGGGCCCGACCTGCGGATCGGTGAAGAAGTACAGCCAGCGCGCGTCGATCGGCGACAGGTTGGTGCAGCCGCGGCTGCCGGGCGTGCCGAACTTGTCGTGCCAGTACGCGGTGTGCAGCGCGAGGCCGCGCTCCGGGCTGTAGAACTGCGTCCACGGCACGGTCGCCACCGAGTACGGATCCTCGCCGGAGAGGCCCTTCATGTCGGCCTCGCTCGCCTTGCGCCAGATCCGGTAGATGCCGGTCTCCGTCGGCGTGTCCTTCTTCCCGGTCGCGACCAGGGTCGCGTAGACCGGCAGGTCGCCCTCGTACGCGACGAGGATCTGCGTGTCGAGATCGATGTCGATCCAGCGATCGCTGCCCTTCACGCCGGCCGGCGGCCGCACCGGCATCGCGACGCGCACGTTGGCCGCGTCGATCCACTCCCCGTCGCCGATGCGATACGCGAGCACCTTGCCCTCGACCTCGTGCTTCTCGAGGATCGGCACCGGCGTCCGCTGATCGAGCTGGCGCCGCGTGCCGCCGCCCTTCGCCGCGCCGCGTGTCCACGCCTTGGTCCCGCCGCCGCGCGGCCACACGAACGCCATCGGCAGCGTGAGCCCGGTGTCGTCGCCGAGGCGCGTGCCACGATAGCTGCTCGGCTTCAGCTCGCGGATCGCCTTCGCCGGCAGCCACTCCTCCTCCCGCGCCGCGATCTTCCAGAACTGCTTGCCGCCCGCCGTCATCGTCGCGAACTGGCGCACCTTGACCGACCCGAGGAGCGGCCGGCCCTTGACCAGCCCGGCCTCCACCGCCAGCGGATCGCTCGCGGGCGCCGTCTTCTGCTTGGGGTCCTTCGTGTAGATGTTCGTGCCCTGCTCGATGACCTGACCGTAGACGCCGGGCACGATCTCGTCGCGGTCGAGGCGCGGCAGCTCGACGCCGCCGGGCGGCTTCGTCGACGGCTCGACGAACGCGCCGCACACGAAGCCCTGCGGGATCACGCCGTACCATGGCTTGTTGCACCCCGGCCCCGTCGCCACGTCGCGCCAGCCGATGCGAGTGTCGCCGGCGATCGTGCCGATCTGCCGCGACTTGTCGTCGGGAAAGAGCCGGACCTTCACGGTGGAGACGAGCCGCAGCGAGCGCGTGCCCGGCGGCAGATCGCTGGGCGGCTTCATCGGCGGAACCACCGTCACCGGCGGCGTCGCCACACCCGCGTCGGGCGCGGCCTTCTTGCCGCCGTCGCCGCATGCGACCGCAGCGACGAGCATCGTGCCGGCGACGACGAGCCTCACGCATTCGTCGTAGCACGCCGGCTGGCGCGCGTGCCACCGCCGACGCATGCTCGTCCCATGCGCTCCGGGACCATCTCGATCGCCGCGCTCGCCGCCCTCTCGCTCGCGTGTCTCTGGGACAACGACACGCTGCGGGAGGAGTCGCTCGGCAAGAAGGACATCGCCGCGGTGGTCGGCGGCCAGCTCGGCAAGCACTCGCCGGCGTTCTACGAGGCCAAGGTCGCCTACACCCGCGCGCTCGTCGACAAGGGCACGGCGCCGAAGGAGCGCTGGGACGACCTCGCCGTCGCGCTCGCGCGCACCGGCAAGCTCGACGACGCGCTCGCGCTCCTCGCCGAGAAGGAGAAGAAGTTCCCGGGCGAGTACACGACCCAGGCCAACCTCGGCACGTTCCTCGCGATGAAGGGCGACCTCGACGGCGCGATCCGCCACCTCGAGGAGGCGATCCGGATCAACCCCGACGCGCACTTCGGCCGCGAGAAGTACCAGCTCCAGCTCCTGCGCGACGCCAGGGCGGCCAAGGCGGGCACCAAGGTCGACGCGTGCGCCAACCTCTTCGGCGTCTCGTCGGACGGCGAGGACGCGATGTGGGTCATGAAGCCGGGCAAGATCACCGCCCGCCAGGGCACCAAGCTGCCTCCCGCCGATGCCGCGGTGGCGATGACCGGGCTCATCCGCTTCGGGACCGCCGAGAAGAGCCCCGTCGTCTGGTGGAACCTGGGCGTCGCCCTCGCCTACGAGGGTCACAAGCACCTGGCGGTGCGGGCCCTCCGCCGCGCCGAGGCGCTGGGTCACCCGTGCGCGGCGGCCTTCGCCACCCCACTCGCGCAGGTCGTGCGCGAGTACGAGGGCAAGAGCGGGCGCGACGGCGCGTGGGGGGTGGCGAAGGCGAAGGCCGACGCCGACTGGAAGAAGGGCGAGGCCGCCGACGCCCGCCGGCAGAAGGCGGAGGACCGGCTGGTCGCCGGCAGGAAGTACAAGAAGGCGTTTGGCTTCTGATACGATCGCCGGGCATGAAGCTCGGCGAGATGCTCCTGCGCGACGGCCGCATCACGCCCGCACAGCTCGAGGAGGCGATCGCGTTCCAGGCGAAGAGCGGCGGCCGCTTCGGCACCGTGCTCTTCGAGCTCGGCTTCATCGATCTCGACGCGCTCACCGTCTACCTCGGCCTCGAGCTCGGCATCCCGATCGCGAGCGGCGCGATGCTCGAGCGCGCCAAGCGCGCGGCGGTGCGGCTGCTGACGCCCGAGCAGGCCTACAAGTACAAGTGCGTGCCGCTCATCGTGCAGGACCGGCAGCTGATCGCCGCCGTCGACGAGCCGCACGACCTCGGCACGATGGACGCGCTCGCCCGCATCACCGGCTATCGCATCATCCCGCGCGTCGCCGCCGAGGTCCGCATCTACTACTACGTCGAGCGCTACTACGGCGTGCCGCGGCCGTCGCGCTTCCTGCGCTTCGGTGACACGCCGCGCGGGCACCAGCCGCCCGCCGACGCGCTGCCC
>JAIOII010001737.1 GCA_019912685.1 Kofleriaceae bacterium | reverse complement strand
TCGGCGCCTCGTCCGCCGCGCCGGGCGACGCGGTCCCCACCGAGGCCAGCGACGCGCCGACCGCGCCCGCGCGACCCGGGCGGTTCGCGATACCTTCGCGGCCATGAAGCTCACCGACTACGTGACCCTCGGTCGCAGCGGGTTGCGCGTCTCGCCGATGTGCCTCGGGACCATGACGTTCGGCACCGCGTGGGGCTGGGGCGCGGACGAGAGCGCGGCGCGCGCCGTGTTCGACGCGTACGTCGACGCCGGCGGCAACTTCGTCGACACCGCCGACATCTACACCGGCGGCCAGAGCGAGGAGCTGGTCGGCGCCTTCGTCGCCGATCGCGGCCTGCGCGATCGCGTCGTGCTCGCCACCAAGTTCACGTTCAGCCTCGACAAGGGCAACCCGAACGGCGGAGGCAACGGGCGCAAGCTCGTGCGCCGCGCCGTCGAGGGCTCGCTGCGCCGCCTGCGCACCGATCGCATCGACCTCTACTGGCTGCACTGCTGGGACATGGTGACGCCCGTCGACGAGGTGATGCGCACGCTCGACGACCTCGTGCGCGAGGGCAAGATCCTCCACATCGGCTTCTCCGACGTGCCGGCGTGGTACGCGGCGCGCGCCCAGACCCTCGCCGAGCTACGCGGCCTCGAGCCGGTGGTCGCGCTCCAGCTCGAGTACTCGCTCGTCGAGCGCGGCATCGAGCGCGAGCTCGTGCCGGCGTCGCAGGAGCTCGGCATGGCGATCACGCCGTGGAGCCCGCTCGCCGGCGGCTTCCTCGCCGGCAAGTACCCGAAGGACGGCGGCGGCGAGGGCCGCCTCGCCAAGCACCGGGGCAGCGGCAACCCGGCGTTCGATCGCATGACCGCGCGCAACTACGAGATCCTCGACGCCGCGCAGGCGGTCGCGCGCGAGGTCGACCGCCCGGTCGCGCAGGTCGCGCTCGCCTGGGTCGCCGGCCGACCGGGCGTGACCTCGACGATCACCGGCGCGCGCTCGGCCGAGCAGCTCCACCAGAACCTCGGCGCGCTCGAGCTCACGCTCTCCGCCGATCAGCGCGCGCGCCTCGACGACGCCTCGAAGATCGTCCCCGGCCACCCCTACCTCTTCTTCAGCGAGTACTCGCAGGGGATGCTGTACGGCCCGGCCCGCGTGTCTCGCTGGCGCCCGGCCTGAGCCTGGGCCGACGGCGCGCGCCGCGGCTCACCGTTCGAGCAAGAGCACGTCCTGCCGCTGCGGTCGGGTGAAGGCCGCCAGGATGTCCCGGGTCGCGGCGCCGACCATCACGCCGACATAGGTCGTCGATGATGACCAGACGGTCTGGTAGGAGCCGTCCCATGCGACGCGGGCGATGCCGTACTGATGGCCGTCGAGATGGATCGTCGCCACGTAGAACGATCCGCCGTCCTTCGCCGGGGCCACGCTTTGCGGGACGTTGCCCACGGTGATCGCGCGTGGCTCGCCACCGCTCGTGGGCACGACGTGGACCCGGGCGCCCTCGCCCGCGAAGAACGCGACGTGTCGAGCGTCCGCCGCGACCGCGACCTCCGGCCGTTCGCCTCGGCCGGGCGCGAGGTTCTTCGGCGTGCGGCCGAGCTCGCGGGCGGCGCCTTCCGCCGGCAGCGTCCAGACCACGAGGTCCTCGCCCACGATGCCGGCCACCGCGCACAGCCCGCCGTTACAGCGGGGAATCCCCAGGTTGGTGTGGACGTCGGTTCCTGGCAGGCTCCACTCGCCGACAGGGCTGCACGCGCCGTGCGACCGGAAGCGCAGCACCTGCGATCCCGGAGACGCCTCGAGCTCCACGTGGACCAGCTCGCGGTCCCTGCGGATCACCCGCGTCGTTCCGGCGCACGATGGCTCGAGCGTGATCGCCCCGCTGAGCGTCACGGTCTCGAGCTCGCTCGCGCGGGGGCGACCGAGCACCAATGAGTCGTGACGGTACGCATGGACCAGATCACCGTCGGCGCTCAGCGCCGCCGGGAACAGGTATCCGGCCGGGTAGCTCATCGTGGCCGGGATCCGCTCCAGATCGATCACCGCGAGGCTCGGCTCCGAGCGTGTCAGGAAGGCGACGATGCGATCCTTCGCGGCCACGAACTCGCACGTGCTCACGCCCGCGTCGATCCGGCGGAGCTCGACGTCGCGCCCGGTCGCCAGTGATCGCGTCCGGATCGCGGCCGGTCGCGCGCCGTCGCTCTCCGCGCAGTACACGAGGGTGTCACGGTCGAGGTAAGCGGCGGCGCGGGTGATGGTGGCCCGTGACAGGATCGGGGCGGAGATCACACGCGTGGTCCCATCGTCGAGCTGGGTCACGTGGATCCGCTCGGTGGACGGCCGCAGATGATCCGAGTCGACCCACAAGAGCTCGCGACCGTCGGGTGACCACGTCGGCGCCGTCATGACCACCTCGCGATCGAAGCGCACCAGGTCGCGCGTCTCGCCGGTCGCGAGCTCGTGAACCACGAGCGTGCCGGCACCCTGGTTCCGTTCCGGATCGTCGAGCCGCAGGGCGGCGACCCGGCGGCCATCGGGTGACGGTTCACCGAAGATGCTCTCGTCGAGCAGCGGGTGCCGCCGGCGACCGTCGGTCTCCTCGAGCTCCACGCGTGGCCGATCACCGCCGATCGAGATCAGCCTCCGGCCATCGTCGAGGGGCACTGCGTACATGACAGCGGGAGTCACGGTCGCTCGCTCGATCGCGCGTGACCCCAGATCGAGCCGCCAGGGGCCGCTGGCGTCCTGGTAGTGGAAGTGTCGTCCGTCGGGCGAGAGCGCGGATGGGTATGCGAGCCCGTCGAAGCGGACCTCGAGGAGCTGTTCCCGGAACGAACGTCTTGGCGCAGCGCCGCCAGCTTCGCGTTGCCACCACCCGCCGGTGGCGACCAGGCCTGCGACGCCCACAACGGCGACGCCGGCCAGGATCCACCGCCGTGTACGAACGCGCCTTCTTGGCAGCGCGTGCTCGCCGGCGATCGCCGCCACCGCGGCGGTGAGCGGGGTCGGCCGATCGACCGGGTCCTTGGCCAGGAGCGCGAGGATCGCGCGATCGACCGCGGCCGACACCGGCGCGCCGCGCCGGGACGGCGGCTCGGGCTCGTCGTTCACGTGGTGCAAGGCGAGCTCGAGCGCGTCGCCCGAGAATGGCGGCTCGCCGGCGAGGACGTGGTAGGCGAGCACGCCGAACGAGTAGCAGTCGGTCCGCAGGTCGCTGGTCCGTCCGCGGCACTGCTCCGGCGACATGTAGATCGGCGTGCCCATCACCGCGCCGGTCTGCGTGACCGACGTGTCGTTCGCGCTCGTCAGCTTCGCGAGCCCGAAGTCGATCAGCTTGACCTCGCCGCTGGCGAGCACGAAGACGTTGTCCGGCTTGATGTCGCGGTGCGCGATGCCGGCGGCATGCGCGGCGTCGATGGCCTCGGCGATGCCGCGCAGGAGCGGCAGCGCCTCGTCGACTGGAAGCCGGGTTCGCTCGCGCAGCAGGTCGCGCAGGGTGCATCCGTGCAGCCGCTCCATGACGACGTAGTGCCGACCGTCGTCGAGCTGACCGAAGTCGAACACCTCGACGATGCCAGGGTGCGAGACGCGGTTGACCGCGCGGGCCTCGGCGATGAACCGCGCGATCGCGTCGGGTTGATCCGTGTAGCGTGCGTGCAGGATCTTGATCGCGACGTCGCGCTCGATCACCTCGCGCCGGGCGGCGAAGACCTCCCCGAAACCGCCCGCGCCGAGCCGCTCCCCCATCACGTAGCCGGGAACACGGGGCTCATTGCCCCGCTCGGCGTCGCCCGACGTCCCGTCACCCATCGCCGGGATGATAGCCCGTCTGCCTTCGCTTCACGGCTTCCGCAAGGTCGCCCTGGGCAGCTGGCTCTCGTCGGTCTCGCGGCCGAGCAGCTTGTCCATCTCGGCGCGCTCGCGCTCGTTGGCGCCCTTCATCTCGGCGAGCTCCTCCGCGGTGGGGGGCGGCGACGTGCGCGTCATGATCTTCATGCGCTCCTGCATGCGCTCGACCCCGCCGAGGACGAACCGCGCGATCGCCTTCGACACGCCCTCCTGCAGCCACTCCGTCACCGCCGCCTCCGTGAGCGGTCCATCCGCGTGCTTGCGCGCCGACTTGGACCCGAAGTCGACCGCCGCCTCGACGATGTCGTCGGCGCCGATCGTCACGCCGTCCTTCATCAGCAGGTTGTCCCCGTCCCAGCGCCACCGCGTCTCGCCCTCGGGCACCACCTCGCCGGCGCGCTCGAGCGATCCGGCGCGCTCGAGCAGCCGGCGCAGCGCCGCCTGCGTCAGGCCGACGACCGCGTCGTTGCGAAGCGGCTTCGGCCGCGCGATCGCGCGGTACCGCTGGTAGGCGAGGGCGCCCGCCGCCAGGAGCAGCCCGAATCCGATCCACACCACGGGTCGAGCATACGCGGCTCTGGGCGTATAGTGGCGGCGGTGTCCGAGCGCTTCACCCCAGCCGACGTCGCCAAGCAGCTCGACTACTGCACCTTCTGCCCGAAGATGTGCCGGCACGCCTGTCCGGTGTCGACCACGACCGGTCGCGAGACGCTGATCCCGCAGGCCAAGATGGATCGCCTGAACAAGCTGCGCGCCGGGGTCGAGCCGTGGAAGACCGAGACCTCCGATCCGTTGTGGGGCTGCACCGGCTGCCGCCACTGCACGGTGTACTGCGATCACGGCAACGAGCCCGGGCTCGTGCTGCTCGCCGGCCGCGCCGCTGCGCCTCGGCGCGGCACGAGCAGGAGATCTTCGGTCCCGCGCGCTTCGCCGAGACCGGTCAGGTCGGCTTCTGGCCGGGCTGCGACAGCATCGACAAGGGCGCGGCCGACATCGCGGCGGCGTTCGCCGTCTTCGATCGCGTCGGCGCCGAGCACGTGAAGCTGGTCGACGCCGGGCTCGCCTGCGCCGGATATCCGCTCCTCGCGGCCGGGCTCACCGATCTCTTCCGCTGGCACGCGGGCAAGGTCGCGAGCGCGCTGCGGCGCTTCCGCACCGTCGTCGTCAACTGCTCGGCGTGCCTCTACTCGTTGCGCTCGCAGTACGACGGCGAGGGCGTGACGGTCGGCACCGAGGTGCTGTCCCTCGCCGAGTACATGGCGCAGCACGCGAGCCGCCTGCCCACGCCCTCGACGAAGAAGTCGGTCTACTACCACGACCCCTGTTACCTCGCGCGCTACGCCGGCGTGCTCGAGCCGCCGCGGCGCGTGCTCGGGCAGATCGCGACCGTGCGCGAGTTCGGCTGGTCGCGCCAGGACACCGAGTGCTGCGGCGGCGGGGGGCTCCTGCCCAAGACCGCGCCGTCGACGGCCGACGCGATGGCGCGCCGCCGGCTCGCGGAGGTCGCGGCCAAGGGCGGCGGCACGGTGGTGACGTCGTGCGGCACCTGCGCGTTCATGCTCCGCCGCAACCAGCCGGCGTCCGTCGAGGTCGCCGACCTGCCGACCGCGATCGCGCAGCTCACGGAGACGCCGGTCGAGCCGCTGCGCCCGTCGCTCGAGGACGCGACCTCGGGGTGAGCCCCACACATGGGGGGCGACAGCGCGGCCACGGCGAACCACGGCGAGGAGATCGCGCTGATGGCCCGCTACTGCGACGGTGACGTCGACGCGTTCCGCCGCCTCTACGCGCGCCTTGCGCCGCGCCTCCTCGGGTACCTCCTCCGCATGGTGCGCGATCGCGCGACCGCCGACGATCTCGTGCAGCAGACGTTCCTCAAGGTGCACCGCGCGCGCGAAGCCTACGTGCGGGGCGCCGACCCGGTGCCGTGGATCTTCGCGATCGCGCACCGCACCTTCCTCGACGACGTGCGCGGCAAGAAGCGCGCGCGCGTGCAGGTCGCCGACGACGGCGCGCCGCCCGACGTCGCCGCCGACATCACCGGCGCGCCCGATGG
>JAIOII010001736.1 GCA_019912685.1 Kofleriaceae bacterium | reverse complement strand
CTCATCAACCGCAGCCTCACGATGCTCGTGAAGTACGGCGCGCCGGTGCCCCCCGCGCCGTACTTCACGAGCATCGTGAGGCTGCGGTTGATGAGGTTGCCGAGATCGTTGGCGAGGTCGGCGTTGTAGCGCTCGATCAGGCTCTCGTAGATGAGGTCGCCGTCGTTGCCGAGCGGCGTCTCGCGCAGGAGGAAGTAGCGGACGGCGTCGATGCCGGTCGCCGGCACCGACGAGGACCCGGCGAGATCGCCGGCGAGGGCGACCGCGGACACGCGCGTCGCCGGGATCGACTTCGAGATCTTGCGGCCGCCGATCGCCCACCAGCCGTGGCACAGGATCGTGCGCGGCAAGGGCAGCCCCGCCGACAGCAGGAACGCCGGCCAGTAGACGGCGTGGAAGCGGAGGATGTCCTTGCCGATGACGTGGACCGCGCTCTTCCAGTAGCGCGTGACGTCGGGCGCGGCCGCCTCGCCGTCCGGCGTGAACGGATCGCCGAGCGCCGAGAGGTAGTTGGTGAGCGCGTCGAACCACACGTACATGACGTGCTTGGCCGCCTCGCCCGGGTGGCGCGCGTCCTCGGGCACCGGGATGCCCCAGGTGAAGCTCGTCCGGGAGACGGACAGATCGCGCAGGCCGCCGCGCAGGAAGCCGAGTACCTCGTTCCGGTACTGCTCGGGCTGGATGAAGTGCGGGTGACGCTCGATGTGCTCGACGAGCGCGTCGCCGTAGGCCGACAGCTTGAAGAAGTACGACGTCTCCTTGGCGACCCAGCTCACCGGCCGCTCGTGCACCGGGCACACCGACTCGTCGGCCGCGTTCTTCTTGAGCTGGCTGTCGGTGTAGAAGGCCTCGCAGCCGACGCAGTACCAGCCCTCGTAGGTCGCGAGGTAGAGGTCCTGCGGGTTCCGCTCCTGGATGCGCTTCCACAGCCCCTGCACGACGCGCTTGTGGCGCTCCTCGGTCGTGCGGATGAAGTCGCGGGGGAAGCCGTGCGTGGCGACCGCGTCGTCGAAGCGCATGCCGAGGTCGATCCACGTCTCGCGGAAGCGCGGCGCGACCTGATCGGTGAGCGCCTGCGGCGAGAGCCCGCGCTTCTCGGCGGCCTCGACGATCTTCTGGCCGTGCTCGTCGGTGCCGGTCAGGAAGCGCGCGTCGTCGCCGCACATGTGGTGGAAGCGGGCGAGCGTGTCGGCGACGATCGTCGTGTAGGCGTGGCCCAGGTGGGGGACGTCGTTGACGTAGTAGATCGGGGTGGTGACGTAGAAGGGGCGGGTCATGGGAGGTCGGGCTCGGGCTCGGAGTCGGTCTCGGGTTCGGGTTCGGGCTCGGGTTCGGCAAGCCCCGCGTGCTGGGCCGGGAACATCGGCTTCACCTCGCCGGCGGGCAGGACCACGCTCTCGCCGGGGCCGTACGCGACCCGCACGCGCTGGCGCAGGACGTCGACCTCGACGACGCGGCCCTCGCCGGTCGCGGTGATCACGCGCTTGCCGAGCTTGGGCAGGCCCTTGCGCATCTCGGCGTAGGTCGCCTGCTCGTAGACCAGGCAGCACTTGAGGCGCCCGCACTGGCCCGACACCTTGGTCGGGTTGAGGACGAGGCCCTGGTCCTTCGCCATCTTGATCGAGACGGGCACGAAGTCGGGCAGCCACGTCGAGCAGCACAGCTCGAGGCCGCAGCTGCCGATGCCGCCGACGTGCTTGGCCTCGTCGCGCACGCCGACCTGGCGCAGCTCGATGCGCGCGCCGGTCGCCGAGCCGAGGTCGCGCAGGAGGTCGCGCAGCTCGAGCCGCTCGTCGCTCGTGTAGTAGAGGTTGAGCTTGCCGCCGCGGCCGTTGCCGCCGGGCGGCTGGGTGTACTCGACGCGGAACACCTTGCAGGGCAGGCCGAGGGCGCGCGCCTTGTCGCGCGCGAGGCGCAGCACCTCGGCGGCGTGCGCGTGCTCGCGCGCCTGCGTGGCGCGGTCGTTCTCGTCCGCTTTCCGGACGATGTGACGGGCCGGGCGCTCGGGGACGGCGCGGCGCGCCGGCGCGACGGCGATCGTCGCGATGCGCGTCGAGCGCTCGCCGTCGACGACGACCACGTCGCCGGTCTGGTAGGCGCCGGCGCCGGCGTCGCACCAGTAGATCTTGCCGGTCGGCACGAGGCGCACGCCGGCGACGCTGGCGATCACCTGGCCGAGGGCGGTGACGCCGACGTCGCCCGCGTCGGCGCTGGCGGGGTCGAGCTCGTCGTCGCCGGGCTCGGCGGGCAGGTCCGCGCCGAGCGTGATCTCGGGCGCGGGGGAGTCGTCGTCCTCGACGACCGGGATGCGCTGGCTGGCGGCGCCGAGCTCGTCGTCCCACGAGCCGTCGAGCGCCGAGGTCCGTTCGTCCTGAGCGAGCCCCGAGCGCGAGCGAGGGCGAGTCGAAGGACGGGGCTCGGTGGGTTGCGGTTGCGGTCTGCGTCCTTCGACTCGCGCCTGCGGCGCTCGCTCAGGACGAACGGATTGCCGCTGGGGTTGCGGTTGCGGTTGCGGCTTGCGTCCTTCGACTCGGGGCTGCGTCCCTCGCTCGGGACGAACGGGTTGCTGCGCCTGTGACTCGCCGCCGCCGGCGCCGCGACGGCGGCGGCGACGGCGGCGCTCGCCGTCGCCGGTCTCGCCGCCGTTCACAGCCCACCTCGCTGCAGCCGGTGCGCGAGCGCCTCGAGCGAGACGCCGCCGTGTCCGTGAT
>JAIOII010001735.1 GCA_019912685.1 Kofleriaceae bacterium | reverse complement strand
GCGCCCGCGGCTCCTCGCCGGCCTCGCGCGCGTCGCGGCGCAGGTCGGCCTCGTGCGGCTGCTGTCGGCGGTCTACCCGCGCAGCGAGCGCGGCTGGTTCCGCGTGTGGCGCGCGACGATGGCCAGCATCCTCGACGCCTGACGTCAGACGACGTCTGACGACGTCAGTCCGCGCGGCCCCAGCTCGTCGGCTCGTCGCTCATCTCGAAGTCGATGCGCGCCGCCGTGCGGAGCTGGTCGTGCGTGAGCTCGGGGGCGGCGAGCGGCGCGCCGTCGATGGTCACGCCGCGCACGAAGCGGCGGCGCGGCGACGCGCCGGGCGCCGCGAGCACGAGCTCGTGCCCGCCGACGACGACGCGCGCCTGCTCGAAGATCGGCGCGCTCACGACGTAGCGGTTCGAGCCCGGCACCGGATAGAGGCCGAGCGACGCGAACACGTACCAGGAGCCGAGCGTGCCGCCGTCGTCGTTGCCGGCGACGCCCTCGGGGAGGTCGCTGTAGAGGTTGTCGATGATCCAGCGCGCCCACTCCTGCGTCAGGTCCGGGCGCCCGGCCTGCGCGAACAGGAACGCGGCGTTGATGTCGGGCTCGTTGCCGTGCCAGTAGTACGGGCGCGGGAAGTTGGCCGCCGACGGATCCGCGGTCTCCCAGTCGCGGCGCGCCTCGGTGAAGAAGGTCTCGAGCTTGGCGACGAGCGCGTCGCGCCCGCCCATCAGCTCGGCCATGCCGATCACGTCGTGCGCGCCCGCCATCCACAGCGAGTGCCACGCGTTGGCCTCGGCGTAGTCCTCGGAGAGGTCGAGCGCGTCGAACTCCCCGGGGAACGTGCCGTCCTCGGCGCGCGCGCGCAGGAAGCCGACCGCCGGATCGTAGAGGGAGCGCCAGCCATGCGCGCGATCGCGCAGCGTCGCCGCGTCGGCGTCGTGACCGAGCACGGCGCCGAGGTTGGCGAGCGCGAAGTCGTCGTGGGCGTACTCGGTCGTGTGGCTGACCGAGCGGCCGATCGACGCCGGCACGTAGCGGAGCTGCATGTAGATCTCGACGTGCGTGCGCCCGCCGCGTCCGAGCGGCGGCACGGTCGGCGACATCGCCGCCTCGCGCAAGAGCGTCCACGCGCGCGCCTCGAACGCCGCGTCGCCGCGCCCGTGGCCCTTCACCAGGTGATCGGCGACGGCGATGTCGCAGCTCGCGCCGAGCATCGTGCCGGCCTCGCCGATCGCGATCGGCCAGCGCGGGCAGCCGCCGAGCCCCTCGCCGAGGCGCACGAGCGAGTGCACCGAGTCGCGCGCGCTCGCCGGCGCGAGCCACGAGTAGAGCGGGTGCACGGTGCGGTACGTGTCCCACAGCGAGAAGTCGGAGAGCTGCGTGTAGCCCGTCGCGACCTCGGGCGCGGCCATGCCGGCGAGCCGGAACGCGCCGTCGGCGTCGCCGATGATCGTGGGCATGAGGAACGCGTGATAGAGGCTCGTGTAGAACGTGCGCCGCTCGGCGACCGAGCCGCCGGTGACCTTCACGACCTCGAGCCGCTCGCGCCACGCCTGCTCGGCGGCGGCGCGCGTCGCCGCC
>JAIOII010001734.1 GCA_019912685.1 Kofleriaceae bacterium | reverse complement strand
CGTCGATCGCCGCCTCCGGCGCCCTCGCCGCCTGCTACAAGACGCCGAACCCCGAGTGCGCGTTCGCGTGCGAGCTCGGCGGCGACGAGACCTGCCCCGACGGCTACACCTGCCGCGCCGACAACCTCTGCAAGCGCGAGGCCATCACGGCGTGGGCGGCCGCGGCGACCGCTGGACGGCTGGCGGGCGAATCGAGCCGCTCCCGGGTCGGGCTGCCCAGGATCACGTCATCGAGGACGACCGAGACCACCGCGAGGAGCCCGCGCGCGACGACCTCCCAGCGAGCCCGGCCGAAACCAGCGCGGAGCGCATCCCGCATGCCCAGCACGTGCTGCCCGTGCTCGTGCGTGCGCTCGAGGTTCACGAAGGAGAGGATCGCGGGCTCGTGGGACACGTCACTCCATGACAGCGCGATCTCGACGTCGATCGGCACGAGCTCGTTGCCATAGCGGCCGCGATGGTGCGCAACGGGCCCGATCGTCCCACGGCGCTGCAGCTTCTCGACGCGCTCGACGATACCCGCGAGCGGCACGCCCGCCCGCGAGACGCCGATCGCCAGCCGAGGCGCGACGAACGAGAGGTCGTCGATCCGGCTCGAGACCACCTGCATCTCCGGATATGTGTCGTCGAAGATCGCGGGATCGGCGCGGAAGCGAACCCGGGTTCCGGAAGCGCGTTTCACCGCCCGCTCGTCGAGCGGCGAGACCAGGATGCCCTGCTCGAACGCGACCGACGACTCGATACCCTCGCGCACGGTCATCAGCTCGAAGCGTTCACACAGCACGTTCACGACGGAGAGGCCGGCACCCAGGCGGCCGACGTGGACGTGTGGTCGATGCCCATCCGCGGTCGGTCGCTGAGGGTTCTTCGTGAGCCGTTCGACGAGCGGCGGCATGCCATCGACGGCGCCGGTCCGGATTCCGGGACCGTCGTCGTCGATGGTGACGGAGCCATCGGCGTCGACCCGCAGATCGATGCGATGGCAGCGGCCGACCAGGTGCTGATCCACGGCGTTCGACAGGACCTCGAGGACCAGCTGCGCGACCCCGAAGCCGTCCGTCCCCCCGACGTACATCCCCGGGCGCTTGCGTACCGCCTCGCGGAGCTCCACCTGGCGACACTACCCGATGCGGCAGGTGGCGCGGGCGGCCGTGGTCAGTCCGGGGCGCTGGTGGTAGGTTCCGCCGGTCATGGTGTTCGGACTGTTCTCCTCCAAAGAAAAGAACCTGCAGAAGCTGATCGGCAAGGCCACCAACAAGCTGGCCCAGCAGGCCGACCGGTGGGCAGCGCTCGAGAAGCTGCGCGAGGACGGCTCCGAGGACGCGCTCTTCGGGCTGTGCAAGCGGTTCGCGATCACCAGCGGCAACATGGTCGAGGACCAGCAGGAGAAGACGTGGGTGGTGGACGTGCTGGTCGCCAAGGGCCAGCCGGTGCTGCCGCCGCTCCGCCGGTTCATGAAGAACGCGGCGCAGCTCTCCTACGCGCTCCAGGTGCTCGAGCGCGTGGCGACCAAGGAGCAGGCGCTCGAGGCGGTCGACGCGCTCCTCGCCGACGAGCCGCCCGGCTACGTGCGGGATCCCGAGCGCAAGCTCGACGTCATCCGCTGGATGACGGAGTGGAAGGCCGGCCGCCCCGAGACCTTCGACCGCATGCTCCCGTACGTGGGCGACTTCGACCAGAACGTGCGCGTCGCCGCCGTCGACGGCATCGCCGACGCCGAGGCGTCGCTCGTCGGCAAGCCGCTGCTCGACGCGTTCCTCCGCCCCGAGGAGGAGAGCGGCCGCTTCCGCCGCCGTGTCGCCGAGGTGCTCGCCGCCAAGAAGATCCCGCTCGGCGACAAGGCCTCCGCGGTGACGCCGCACCTCGTCGGGCCCGTGGCCGGGTTCGCCGTCGAGAGCGGCGTGCTCGTCCAGCGCTGACATGGGCGGCGTCGTCGGCGCCCTCGTCGGGACGGTGCTCTTCGGCGGCCTCGGCTACTACGTGTGGCGCCGCCTCGTCCACGACACCGGGTTGCGCGGGCGCTGGCGCATCGCCGCGACCGTCACGCTCGTCCTGTTCGTCGCGCCGATCATGGTCGCCCGCTACCTCGGCTCGGGCGGTCCGCCGATGATCCAGGGCGCCGTCGCGTGGCCGACGTTCGTCGGCTGGGCGATCTTCGCGCTCGCCTTCGCCGGCGTCCTCGTCACCGACCTCGCGCGCCTCGTCGTCTGGCTCGCGCGCAAGGTCGCGCGCCGGCCGGCGCCGGTGGATCCCGGCCGCCGGCAGGCGATCGCGCGCATCACCGGCGGCGTCGTCACCACGATCGCGGTCGGCGAGGTCGGCGTCGGCCTGGTCAAGGCGCTCGGCGACGTGCCGGTCGTCGACGTGCCGATGACCGTGCGCCGCCTGCCCCGCTCGCTCGACGGCTACACGATCGTGCAGCTCACGGACCTGCACATCGGCGGCACGATCGGCAGGGCCTACGTCGCCGAGCTCGTCGCGCGCGCCAACGCGCTCGCGCCCGACATGATCGTCCTCACCGGCGACCTCGTCGACGGCAGCGTCGCCGAGCTGCGCGACGCGGCCGCCCCGCTCGGCGACCTGCGCGCGAAGGACGGCGTCTTCGCCATCACCGGCAACCACGAGTACTACTGGGGCGCCGACGCGTGGATGACGTTCCTGCGCGAGCGCGGCGTCCGCGTCCTGCACAACGAGCGCGTCGAGATCCGCCGCGGCGACGGCGCGTTCGACCTCGCCGGCATCGACGACCACAGCGCGCGCACGTTCGCGCGCGATCACGGCCCCGACCTCGCGCGCGAACGTGCGCGCGCTGTGGTCG
>JAIOII010001733.1 GCA_019912685.1 Kofleriaceae bacterium | reverse complement strand
GTCGTCGCGTGCGCTCGACCGGCGACGCCGGCTTCTTCGCCCACCCGAGCCGCTGTCTCCTGCCCATCGACGCCCGTCCGCGTCCACGCGCAGCCGCGGAGCGCGTCGAGCTCGCGCTGCGCGTGGACGCGGACGGGCGTCGATGGGCAGGAGACAGCGGCTCGGGTGGGCGAAGAAGCCGGCGTCGCCGGTCGAGCGCACGCGACGACGGCGACCAGGAGAGCGGGCACGGGCACGGGCACGGGCACGGGGTGAAGCGCTGCGCGCTTCACTGCGTGACCGGGGGCGTCATCTCGTCGCCGCGGCACGCGCGCACGTACGCCTCGACGGCGGCGCGCAGGCCGAGGTAGAGCGCGTCGGCGAGGAGCGCGTGGCCGATCGAGACCTCCTGCAGCTCCGGCACCTCGCGCGCGAGGATCGGCAGGTTCTCGAGGTTGAGATCGTGGCCCGCGTTGACTCCGAGCCCGGCGCCGACGAGGGCGCGCGCGCACGCCTTCATGCGATCGAGCTCGGCCTGCCGGCGCGGCGTGTGCCACGCGGCGGCGTACGGCTCGGTGTAGATCTCGACGCGCTGCGTGCCGGTCGCGGCCGCGCGCTCCATGTGCGCCGGCACCGGGTCCATGAAGATCGCGGTGCGCACGCCCCGCTGGTTGAGCGGGTCGAGGATGCGCCGCACGGCCTCGGCCTGGCGCGGCAGATCCCAGCCGTGGTCGCTCGTGACCTCGCCGGGCGTCACCGGGACGAGCGTGAACTGGTCGACGCGCAGCTCGTGGGCGAGCGCCGCGAGCTCCGGGCGCTCGTCGCCCTCGAGGTTGAACTCGACGCCGCGCTCGGCGGCGATCGCGCGCAGGTCGCGCACGTCGCTCTGCCGCGTGTGCCGCTCGTCGGCGCGCCAGTGGAGCGTGAGCCCCGCCGCGCCCGCGTCGATGCACGCGTGCGCCGCGACGCGCGGCGACGGGTTGTTCGCTCCGCGCGAGTTGCGCAGGAGCGCCACCTTGTTGAGGTTGACCGAGAGGTGGAGGGCCATGAGCGCTAGAACCGGCCGCGCACGACGACGCCGGCGCCGTCGTCGCCGACGGTGGGGGCGATCATCGCCTTCTCGGCCGCCTCGGGCGCGGTCAGGTAGAGCACCGCGCCGCCGACGAGCGCGGCGGCCCCGATGCCGAAGCCGATGTTGGCGAGGAGCGCCTTCGAGCTCGCGCTGTCGACGTCGTCCTGGGCGGCCTCGGTGTCGCCGCGGCAGTCGCCGACGTCGCCGCCGCACTCGGCGTCCGCGTCCGCGAACGCGCCCTGCGCGCCGAGGCCGAAGACGATGCCGGCGCCGAGGCCCGCGACGCCGACGCCGCCGAGGATGAGCCCGAGGCGGCGCCGTCCCTTGCCAGGATCGGCGTCGACGACGGGAGGCGGCGGCGTCTGGCGGAACACGTCCTTGCCGCCGTCGGGCGGCGGTGGCGGCGGCTCGGGCGCCTTCTCGAGCGGCGGCACGTCGACGGTGATCGTCGAGCCCTCGCCGGCGATCGTCACGTCGATCGACCACGGCTTGTAGCCGGGCGCCTTGGCCGAGAGCTTGGACATGCCGGGATCGACGGGCGTGGCGACGCCCATGAACGCCGTGACGTCGCTGTCGTCGCGCATGACCACGAGGCCGGGCACCTTCTCCTGGATCACGATCAGCAGCCGCACGAGGCGCGGCTCGAGCGCCCTGGCGCGCTTGCCGGCGTCGGCGCGGCGCGCGGCGTTGGTGTCCCTGGCGGCGAGCTCCGTCAGCTCGCCCCACGCCGACGCGAGCCGGCCGATCTTCTCGTAGCAGAGCGCGAGGTTGTACTGGGTCCCGTACTGCGGATCGAGCTGCATGCTCTGCTTGAACGCGTCGCACGCGGCCGGTGGGTTGGTGTCGACGAGCTCCTTGCCGCGGCGAAAGGCGGCCTCGGCGGCGGCCTTCTTCTGCGCCTCGTCGTCGGCCTGCGCCGCGGCGGGCGCGGCACTGGCTGCGAGCACGAACGCGCCGACGAGCGCGACCGCGAGCGAGCGACCCGGTGACACCATGGCGTGAGCCTATCAGAAGCGCGAGTCGCCGAAGTCCGAGCCGGAGCCGGAGCCCGACCCCGCCGAGGTCGAGCCGGCGGCGCTGCCGCTGCTGCTTCCCTTCCCGCGGCCCCTGTCCCTCCC
>JAIOII010001732.1 GCA_019912685.1 Kofleriaceae bacterium | reverse complement strand
AGCGCCAGGCGCGCGGCCTGCCGCATCGAGTGCAGGACGAAGGGCGTCGTCCCGGCGATGAGCTCGTAGGCGACCACCGTCGCCGAGTACACGTCGGCGCGCCCGTCGCACGCCTCGCCGCGCAGCAGCTCCGGGGCGGTGTACGCCGGCGTGCCGACGACCGTGCCGTCGCCCTCGCCGGCGACCGACGCGACGCCGAAGTCGGTGAGCACGACGCGCCCCTCGTCGACCATCACGTTGTCGGGCTTGATGTCGCGGTGGAGCACGCCGGCGGCATGGGCGGCGCCCAGCGCCGCGCACAGCTGCGACACCATGTCGACGATGGCCTCGAGCGTCAGCGGCGGCGCCTCGCCGGCGCGGATCGCGCGCTGCAGCTGGCGGAGGCTGCGCCCCGGCACGCGCGCCATCGTCACGAAGACGTGCGAGCCGTGCTGCCCGAGGTCGTGCACGCGGCACACGTTGGGGTGGGACACACGGCGCGCGAGCCGCACCTCGCTGCGCAGGCGCTTGCGATAAGCGCTGTCGCTCGACAGCTCCGTGCGCAGGAGCTTGAGGGCGATGTCCTCCTCGAGATCGAGGTCGTGCACGGCGTACACCTCGCCCATGCCGCCGCGGCCGAGCAGCGGGCCGACCTCGTAGCGCGACGCGAGCACGTCCCCGGGCCGGAGGACCGTCTCCGGCCCCGGCGCCGACGCCATCGTGGCGGGCGTCTCGGTCGGTGCGCTGTCGTCGATCGGCACGCCTCGATGATAACCGGGTACGCTCGCCGCGATGACACACCGAGCGAGGTTCGTGGCGCGCTACGGTCCGTGGGCGGTGGTGACGGGGGCGTCGTCGGGGATCGGCGCCGAGTTCGCGCGTCAGCTCGCCGCGCGCGGCCTGTCGCTCGTCCTGGTCGCGCGCCGCCGCGACCGGCTCGAGGAGCTGGGCGCGGAGCTCTTCGCGAGACACGGCACCGACGTGCGCATCGTGACCTGCGATCTCTCCGACGCGCGTGGCCCATGGCACTTGCTCGACGAGGTCGCCGACGTCGACGTCGGGCTCCTCATCAACAACGCCGGCGTCGGCCTGAAGGGGCGCCTCGTCGACCTCGAGCCCGAGATCCTGCGCCGCCTCGTCGAGGTCAACTGCCAGGCGCCGCTCGCGCTCTCCCACGGCTTCGGCCGGCGGCTCGTCGCGCGCCGGCGCGGCGGCATGGTGATCGTCGCGTCGACCGGCGGCTTCCAGGGGCTGCCGTGGAGCGCGGCGTACGGCGCGAGCAAGGGGTTCGACCTGCTCCTCGGCGAGGCGCTCGCCGTCGAGCTCGCCGCCGACGGCATCGACGTGCTCACGCTGGCGCCCGGCGGCACCGACACCGAGGGCCCGATGAACAGCGGCGTCGATCCCGCCAGGGTGCCGGTCCGGCTGATGTCGGTCGGGCCGGTCGTGCGCGCCGCGCTCGACAGCCTGGGACGTCGCACGCTGGTCATTCCCGGCGCCGGGAATCGCGCGGCCGCGTGGGCGGTTCGACTCGTCCCCCGCGCGTTCGCGGCGCGGGCGGCGGGTCGCCTCATGCGACGCGTGATCAGCTGATTGGCCGGCGACAGCCGGCGCGACAAGAACTGACAACTCTGCGGCCGAGCTCGTGCGTTGGGGTGGGCATGCGCAAACGCCGTCTCGCCGCCCTCCTCCTCATCACCTCCACCCTCTTCGCCGCCTGTGCCGCCGAGCGCACCGACGCGCCCGGCAAGCCTCAGCTCGCCGCGAACCGGTACCGCGACCAGGGCGCGCTCACCGCCGACAAGCTCGTCATGTCCGAGAGCGCCGTGGCCTTCGCGCCACGCCCGCCCGGCACCGACGCCGCGAACCGTCAGGTGCGCGGCGGCCAGGGCGACGCCCCCGTCGACAACCGCAAGATCGTCCGCACCGGCCACATCGAGCTGATCGTCACCACGTACGACGCGGCGCGCGACCAGATCGACGCGATCGTCACCGCGGCCGGCGGCTTCATCGACTCGACGCGCGTGAGCCGCAGCGAGGGCCAGGTCAGCTCGGCGACGATCGTCGTGCGCGTCCCCGCCGCCGGCTTCGGCGACCTCCTCCCCAGGCTGCGCGCGCTCGGCGAGATCCAGCAGGAGTCGACCGACGCCGCCGACATCACCGCCGAGTACGTCGACACGTCGGCTCGCCTCGCGAGCGCGCGCGCCCTCGAGAAGCGCCTCGTCGAGCTCGCCGGCACCCGCACCGGCACCGTCGCCGAGGTGCTCGAGGTCGAGCGCGAGCTCGCGCGCGTGCGCGGCGAGATCGAGCAGCTCGAGGGCCAGATGCGGGTCTGGAACGACCAGGTCTCGCTCTCGACCCTCACCATCACGCTCGCCACGAAGCGGCCCGAGATCGCCGCCGCCGCCGCTCCGAGCTTCGGCCAGCGCGTGTCGATGGCGTGGCACGACTCGATCGCCGCGCTCGGCCAGGCCGCCCAGGGCCTCTCGCTCGCGCTCATCGCGCTCCTGCCGTGGCTGCCGCTCCTCCTCCCCGCCGCCTTCTTCGGGATCCGCTACTTGCGCCGCCGCGTCCGCCTCCCCCGCGCGTTCGTGTACATGCCGGTCGATCATAGTAAGGTGGCCGGCCATGTCGGCCATGCAGCGCCTGGAGAAGCTCCTCTACCGTCAGGTCAAGGAGACGTGCGAGCGCCATGAGCTGCTCGCCCATGGCGACCGCATCATGGTCGCGATGTCGGGCGGCAAGGACAGCTACACGCTGTTCCACCTCCTGACCAGGCTCGTCCCGCGCCTGCCGTTCAAGGTCGAGCTCGTCGCGGTGCACCTCGATCAGGTGCAGCCCGGCTACGACGGCAGCGGGCTGCGCCGCTGGCTCGAGGCGTGCGGCTGGCCGTTCGAGATCCTGCGCGAGGACACGTACTCGGTCGTCACCTCGCACCTCGACAGCGCGCAGACGTATTGCTCGCTGTGCTCGCGCCTGCGCCGCGGCATCCTCTACACCGCCGCCGAGCGCCTGGGCTGCACCAAGATCGCGCTCGGCCACCACCGCGACGACTCGCTCGAGACGTTCCTCCTCAACCTGTTCTACAGCGGCAAGCTCCAGGCGATGCCGGCGCGCTACCGCACCGACGACGATCGCTTCGACGTGATCCGCCCGATGATCGAGTGCGCCGAGCGCGACATCGCCGCGCTCGCCGCCGACCTCGCCTTCCCGATCATCCCGTGCAACCTGTGCGGCTCGCAGGACGGCCTGAAGCGCGACGCGATGACCCGGCTCCTCGCCGACCTCGAGCGCGACAACCCGCACGTCCGCTCGATCATGCTCTCCGCGATCTCCAACGTGCGCCCGTCGCACCTCCTCGATCGCGACGTCGCGCGCGCCTGGGCCGAGCGCGCCCCCGACATCCGTCCCGCGACCGTGCCCGAGCCGCGCGCCGCGCGCCACGCCGCCCTGCCCACGGTGACCACCGCCGGCCGCGTACACCTGAACGTCGTCGCCGAGCCCGACGCCTAGCCGTCGGGCAGACGGCGGTAACCATCGGCACGCGTGCATTGTGCCTTTGACGGCAGGCGCTCGCCGGAATAAGGCTCGCGGGATGCGCCGGATGTGCTGGCTGTTCACGGTCGTCGCGCTGGTCGGGGCCTGCAAGGGCAGCGATCCGCGCTTCACGGACGCGGCCGTGCCGCGCGACGCCGACGATCCCGACGCCGAGCTGATCGACGCGGGCATCGACGCGCCCATCGGTCATCCCGGCACCGGGACGGTGACGGGCGCGGTGAAGGCGAGCAGCCCGAGCTACACGCTCTACGGGACGCTGCGCAGCGGTGACGGGTCGTCGTCGTCGCCGCAGTACCAGCGTCGCGGCGGCATCACGGGAGCGACCCAGCCATGACTTCGATCGTGAGGAGACCCATGACAACGATCTCTCGAGTTGCTGTCGCCGCGGTCCTCGCGTGCGCGTTCGCCGCTGGCGGCGCCGGCGTCGCCGAGGCGGCGCAGGACGACGTGCCCGCGCTCATGACGCAGACCGGCCGGCTCTTCGACAACGAGGGCCAGCCGATCACCGGCACCCTGACGATGGTCTTCACGCTCTACTCGGTGCCGTCCGGCGGCGAGGCGATGTGGACGGAGTCCCACGAGGTCGCGTTCGACGAGGGCTACTTCATCGTGCCGCTCGGCGGGACGACGTCGTTGCCTCCGCTCGACGGCACGCCGGTGTACCTCGGCATCCGGATCGGCGCCGATCCCGAGATGACGCCGCGCGAGGAGCTGGTGAGCGTGCCGTACGCGCTCGTCGCCGGCGACGTGATCGGCGACGTCCATCCGCGCAGCGTTTGGATCGGTGACGAGCAGGTCATCGACGAGCAGGGCCGCTGGGTCGGCGATCCCACCGGGCTCGTCGGTCCGCAGGGGCCAGCCGGTCCCGCGGGTCCGCAGGGCCCGGCCGGTGCGACGGGCGCGACGGGCGCGATCGGTCCCGCGGGTCCGCAGGGCCCGGCC
>JAIOII010001731.1 GCA_019912685.1 Kofleriaceae bacterium | reverse complement strand
CTCCCCACCCACGCGAACAGCCCCGAGCTCGGCGCGACGCTCGCCATCGCATCGATCGCGCTCATGACCGGGCACCGCTGGGGCCTCGCGGTCCTGGTCGTCGCCGAGATCTTCCTCATCGGCGCGCTCTACCCGCTCGCGTTCCTGAAGTTCCCGCCGAGCACGCCCGCGCTCGTCGCCGTCTGCATCAGCGTGATCGGTGCCGTGCCCGGCCTCGCGTCGCTCGGTCGCGCCGCCGCCGAGATGGTCGAGCTCGTGGGCGCGCGCCGCACGACCCGCGCGCGCCGCGTCGCGCATGGCGGCCTGCTCGCGCTCTGCGGCGTCGCCTGGCTCCTGCCGCTGGTCTGAGCGGCGGCCTCAGCGCAGGTCCCAGCCGCACTGCGTGTTGACGATCGCCTCGACCTGCGACCACGCGGTCGAGCCACACACGGTCTCCGACGTGAACTGCGTCGTCGTCTGGCCGCCGACCATGCAGCTGCACAGCGAGAAGCGCAGGCTGCCGACCGCGGTGATCTGGCAGTCGAGCATGCGATCGGCGCCGCCCGTGCACTGCCGCCACGCGAACTGGCACGTGTAGATGAGCTGCACGATCGGCTCCTTCACCGCGCACGTCGTGCCGGCGGGCGCGTCGATCACCCGTGCGTCGACGGGCAGCGCCGCGTCGACCGACACCGCCGCGTCGGCGGCGGGCTCACCGTCGTCGTCGGACGCGGTGCACGCGGCGGTGGCGGCGAGCACGAACAGGGCAAGCGCGAGGCGGGACATCACGGTCTCCTTCCGGCGAACACGGCGCCGTCGGTGGTGAGGAACACGACGCGGTCGCCGGCGAGCGCGTAGCGCAGGACGCGCGCGCCGAGCACGCCGCTGCGCGTCTCGTCCCACGCGCGCACGTCCAGCTGCACCTGCGGGTAGCTCCCGGACACGTTCGACGGGTAGAGCGCGAGCGAGCCCCACCAGCCGAACACGAACGGCACGTAGCCGAAGTACGCCTGGCTCGCGAGCGCCGAGGTCGCGGCGTACGACGGCAGCGCGGTGCCGGTCCCCGCGCCGCTGCCCGGGAAGACGCGGAGCGAGGTGCGCGTCGTGTCGACGAGCAGCCGCTGGCCGCTCGCATCGAAGACCGGCGCCTCGTAGGGCGCGCCGCTGATCGTCGTGACCGCCCCTGCCGGCGTGATCACCCGCGTCGAGTCGGAGGCCATCACCGCGAGCCGCCCGTCGGGCGCCTCCTGCACGACGGACATGAAGCCCTGACCGTCGCGCCCGAGCGGCTCGACGATCGTGGCCAGCGCGCCGCCCGACGCCGGACCACGCAGCATGCGGAACGGACGCGAGTCCGTCGCGGTCGGCGGACCGACGAGGACCAGCACCGTGCCCTCGTCGCGAGAGAACGCCGTGCGCCACACCGTGTACCCGCTGCCGGCGGCGGCGGCGCCGGTGAGGCGCGCCGTGGCGCCGGTCGCGAGGTCCCTGACCACGACGTCCTGCGCGCCCGCCGCCGTGCGCTCGACGAACACGACGCGCGTGCCGTCGGAGGAGAACGTGAGGTGGTAGCTGTCGGACGCCGCGTCGGACGAGAGATCGGTGCGCCCGCCGCCGTCCTCGTTCACCGCGGTGAGCGTGTACGGCGCGTAGCCGCTGGCGCTGTGGAGGAAGAGCAGGCGATCGCCGTCGGGCGACCACCACGGCCCGCGGTACTTCGGCGCCCAGGTCGTCGGCGTGAGCGCGAGCGACGCGCCGGTCGCGGTGTCGTGGACCGAGACGCGCGCGATCTGGGTGCGCACCGCGTCGCCGGCGGTGAACACGGCGGAGCCGTCCGGGCTGGGGACGGACCAGGTCCCGTAGTCGTCGACGGCGAGCTGGCGCGGCGCGCCGAGGTCGAGCGCGGCGGCGTAGACGTGGCCGTCGTACGTGCTCTGGTCGAGGTCGTCGGGATCGGGTCGGTGCCAGAAGACCGTGTCGCCGGCGATCTCCGCCGACGGGAGCACCTGCTGGGCGATGCGGCGCGGCGCGCTTCCGTCGGCGCGCGCGACCCAGAGGTCGGCGCGATGATCGCAGGGATTGGTGTCCTCCATGTAGATCATCGCGTCGCCGGTGAAGCGCACGGTCCCGAGCTGCACGCGACGCCCGACGATGCGCCGGGTCGCCTGCCCGCTCGCGGCGATCGTGTAGACGTCGAGCGTGCCGACCCGCTCCGGGTTCCAGCCGCAACCGGCGGGGTGCGGCTGCAGCTCGCGCGTGACCGCGAGCTGGAGGCCATCCGGCGAGACGACGACGCCCTCCGCCGCGCTGCCGATCACCACCGGCGCGAAGCCGGGGAACGTCGCGCCCGACGGGCACGCGCCGCACATGCCGCCGCAGCCGTCGGGAGTACACGTCGCCGTCGGGCAGCTCGGCGCGCACGCGTGAGCGTTGCACGCGCCCGCGCCGCAGCCGTAGGGGCAGACGACGTCGTCGGTCGTGAACTGGCAGGCGTCGGCGACACACGCGCCGTCGTCGAGGAACACGCGCAGCGTGAACGCGTCGGCGCAGACGGCGGCAGGCGGCGTCTCGCAGGTGCTGCCGCCGCACGCCGCGGGTGACGCGTCGGGCTCGCCGACCGACGCGTCGACATCGACGCCGTCGTCGTCGCCGGAGGACGGGTCGCTGGTGCACGCCGCGAGCGCGAGCCCGAGCATGGCCATCGAGGTGATGAGCGTCCGCTGCATGGAGGTTCCTTTCAGCAAGCGCCGTGCCGCCGGTCCGGTGGCCCGGCCACCACGCAAGCGACGGAAATGGCTCGGAAGCTCCGCCCGACCGGCCAGCGGAGGAGTCAGGTCGACGAACCCCGCCCGAACAGGCGCGAGAAGAAGCCGCGCTTCTTCGGGGATTCGTCGGGCGGCGGGACGACGGAGCCGTCGTCGGGAAGGACCATGCCAACGGGCGCGCCGTCCTGGATCAGGATGACGTGCGGGCAGATGGGGCGCGCGCCGCTCGCGGCGAGGTCGCCGGCGGCGATGCGCGAGAGCAGGCCGGCGTTGGCGGGGTGCTTGCCGAGGCCGGTGACGAGGAGGACGTGCCGGCGCGGGATCGCGCAGCCGAGCAGCTCGTCGCCGAGGCGCGCGGCGAGCTCGCGCATGAAGTCGGCGTCGAGGAGCTTCTCGCTCGCGAAGAAGCTCCCGCCGACCGACAGCATCGTCATGCCGGCGACCTCGACCTCGTCGACCGTGACCGCCTGCGCGCGCAGGTTGGCGAGCGCGGCCGCCTCGTCGATCGTCTCGCCCGCCTCCTCGCGGATCGGCGCGAAGAGGCGCTCGCTGTCGTGGCCCCAGCAGAGGACGGGCGCGTCGGCCCCGGCCGGCATGCGCTCGAACAGCGGGCGAAAGGCGAAGCCGCCGCTCACGGCCTCGGCGCGCGAGCGGAGCGACGGCAGGATCGGACCGTCGGCGGTGGGCGACGCCGGCTGAGCCATCTCGTCGAGCGTGTAGAGCAGCGCCTGCATGCCCTGCTCCGGCCCCTCCGCGAGCGCGCGCTGCGCGCGGTTGCCGGGGAGGAGCAGCGAGCCCGACGGGAGCCTGAACCCGAACGGCACGGAGCCGTGCTCGGTGACGACCCACGAGCCGCCGACGCGCCGACGGATGACCTCGCCCGTGAGCGCCATGAGCTCGAGGACCGCCGTCCAGTATTCGATCTCGTGGTCCTCGTCCGGCTCCTGGCCGAAGCGGCCGCTCACGTCCTCCTCCAGCGCGGTGATCGCGTCGTCGGGCAGCTCGCGGTCGTAGCGTTCGCAGACGATCGCCGACAGCGCCGCGAACATGTGGTCGGCGAGCTCGGCCGGATCACCGTGCGGTGCGACCGGCGTGATCTCGAGCGTCTCGAGGTCCTGGAGCTGCGCACCGACCGTCGCGAGCGCCTCGAGCATGAACGGAGGCGGCGGCACGACCGGCGCGTACACCACGGCTTCGACGTCGAGGTCGTTCTGTCTGGCGACCTCGCGCGCGTTGATGATGCGCGCGAGCACGACGAGCACGGAGAGCTCGGGGTTCGCCTCGATCTCCTCCGCGCTGCGGTGATCGAGCTGCACCGCCATTCGCTTGCCGTCTGCCTCGCCGAAGAGATCGACCTTGTCGATCGAGCTGTACATGCGCGCTTCCGTACCCGCGCGACGCGTGATCGGTCAACGCGAAATGTCGGCACGGATACGAGCACGCCGGCGCGCGCTCGACGAAAAGCCGCGCGCGCGCGCGGCGTTGCGATGCGAGCTTCGCGTCGCCGCGCGATCAGCTGATCCAGGCGCGCGCGTTGTCGAACATGCGCTGCCAGGGCGAGGTCGACCAGCCGCGCGGACGCCACGTGGGCAGGAAGGCGCGGGTCGCACGCTCCGGGTGCGGCATGAGGATCGTGACGCGGCCCGACGGCACGGTGAGCGCGGTGATGCCGCGCGGCGAGCCGTTGGGGTTCGCCGGGTACGTCGTCGCGACGTTGCCCTGGCCGTCGACGAAGCGGGCGGCGACGAGGCCGGCCTGCTCGAGCGCGTCGAGGTCGTCGTCGGCCCGCGGCTCGACGCGGCCCTCGCCGTGCGCGACCGGGATCGGGATGCGCGAGCCCGCCATGCCGGCGAAGAAGATCGACGGGCCCGGCGTGATCTCGACCATCGAGAGCCGCGCCTCGAACTGCTCGGAGCGGTTGCGCACGAAGCGCGGCCAGCGCTCGGCGCCCGGCACGAGCTCGCGCAGCGCCGACATCATCTGGCAGCCGTTGCACACGCCGAGCGCGAACGTGTCCGGGCGCGCGAGGAAGCGCGTGAGCGACTCGCGGGCCGTCTTGCCGTAGAGCAGCGACTTGGCCCAGCCCTCGCCGGCGCCGAGGACGTCGCCGTAGGAGAAGCCGCCCACCGCGACGAGGCCGCGGAAGCGCTCGAGCGAGAGCCCGCCGTGCAGGTCGGTCATGTGCACGTCGACGGCCTCGAAGCCGGCGGCGGTGAAGCCGTGGGCCATCTCGACGTGGGAGTTGCAGCCCTGCTCGCGCAGGATCGCGACGGCGGGGCGGGCGGCGACGTTCACGAACGGCGCGGCCGGGCGCGCCTCGGGATCGAACGTGAGCGACGCGGTGAGGCCGGGGTTCGCGGGGTCGACGCGCGCGGCCTGCTCCTCGTCGGCGCAGGTCGCGTCGTCGCGCAGCTGCGCCATCCGGTGCGTGGTCTCCGACCAGATCGCGCGCAGGT
Organism: Kofleriaceae bacterium; assembly: GCA_019912685.1. GTDB lineage: Bacteria > Myxococcota_A > Polyangia > Haliangiales > Haliangiaceae > UBA2376. Next base: position 767 of record JAIOII010001731.1, on the reverse strand, counting down.
CGTGGCGCGAGCGATCGAGGAGCGCGTCGCCGGCGGCGGTGCGCACGACGATGCGATCGCCGGGGCGCGCGGTCGCCGCGATCCAGACGCCGTCGCCGAGGCCGAGCTCGCCGAGCCGCGCGCGCACGCGATCGACGTGCTCGGGGAGGACGGCGAGGACGGCGCCGGGCTCCTCGCTGAAGAGCGCCGGCAGCGGATCGGTCCCGGCCGGGCCGGCGGGCAGGCGGATGTCGAGCGACGCGCCCGACGCGAAGGCCATCTCGAGGAGCGTGACGAGGAGGCCGCCGTCGGAGCGGTCGTGGTAGCCGACGAGGTACGGCCGCAGCTCCTGCACCGCGTCGAAGAAGGCGCGGAGGAGCTCCGGATCGTCGAGGTCGGGCGCAGCGTCGCCGAGCTGGCCGTGGACCTGCGCGAGGCACGAGCCGCCGAGGCGGTGCTTGTTCGACGACAGGTCGACGGCGACGAGCTCGACCGGCCCGGCGCGGTCGGGCCCGAAGCCGACGTCGGGCGTGAGCACGCGCGCGACGTCGGTGACCGGCGCGCCGGCGGTGACGACGAGCGTGATCGGCGAGACGACGGCGTGCGACCCGGCGTCGTCCGTCCACACCGTCTTCATCGACATCGAGTCCTTGCCGACGGGGATGGCGACGCCGAGGGCCGTCGCCAGCTCCGCGCCGGCGGCGCGCACGGCCTCGTAGAGCCGCGCGTCCTCGCCGACGTGCGGCTCTCGTGCAACTGGATGGCGGCGGCCGGCTGGCCCGGCGAGG
>JAIOII010001730.1 GCA_019912685.1 Kofleriaceae bacterium | reverse complement strand
GGCGCGCGAAGGCCGCGGCCATCGCGTCGTGATCGGCCGGGCTCGCGGCGTACGCCGCCGCGAGGATCGCGTCGCGGATCTCGGTGAAGGTGCCGTCGGGCGGCGCCATCAAGAGGCCGGCCACGACGTAGCGGGCCATCTTGTCGCGGGTCGCGACGAACTCGGCGCCCTCCATCTTCTGCAGCGCGATGTAGACCTCCCACATCGCGGTCGCCCACACCTCGCCGGCGTTGTGCACCTCGGAGTTGGGGCCGCCGCCCGAGGTCGGGTGCGAGGACGGCAGCGGCACGCCGTCGGCGACCATGCCGAACGTGAACGCGTTCCTGGTCATGTCGACCGAGTACGGCGCGCGCCGGATCCCGAAGTACGTGTCGCCGGGATAGGCGTACGCCGACAGCGCCCACGTCCCGTCGAGGTCATCGCCGGGCCGCGCCATCATGTGCATGGCGATGAAGTCGCCCCAGCCCTCGCTCATCGCGCCGCACTGGGGCGTGCCGCACGCGCTGAGCCGGTGGTGGAGGTAGTGACCGAACTCGTGCGCGACGAGGCCGCCGTCGAGCGAGCCGTCGGCCTCGACGCCCTGCACGCGGTGGAGGGTCGTCGTGACCGTCCCGCCCGCGAGCGACGTGCGCAGCGTGGCGCCGTCCGCCATCGACAGGCCCATCGTCGGGATCGTGATCGGCGTCGTGATCATCGAGTCGTTGGCGAGCGAGGGCGGGGTCGAGCCGGTGTTGTTGGCGATGATCACGCCGATCGCGCCGGCCTCCTGCGCGCGCAGCGTCTTGCTCTTGAACGTGCAGTTCCCGCGATCGACGAGCGCGATCTTGCCGGCGACGTCGCTGGTGATCGCCTCGCACGCGTCGGTCGTCGACGTGCCGCCGCCGTCGACGGCCGCCACCACCTCGCCGTTCACGTCGTAGCTGCCCGGCCCGTAGCTCGCGCCGGTGACCGGCGGCTGCGTGGTGAACGAGGAGAGCGTGATCGCCTGCTCCGACGAGCCCGACCACAGGTACACCTGCATCACGGGATCCATGCCGTCCTCGGGGGTCGACATGTTGGCGTTGTTGCGGCGGCCCTGGTTGGCGGCGTCCTGCGCCTCGGCGCGCAGCGGATCGCCGTCGACGCCGCCGCGGCCGTAGTTGTCGACCTGCGCGTTGCCGGTCGCCTCGGTGAAGCCGGCGTCGTACCACTCGTCGTGCAGCCAGTTGATCGAGTAGAAGAGCTGCGTGATCGCCGCCATCTGCTGGTCCTGGCTGGCCAGCGGGCTCTGCGCGGTGTCGTAGACCCGGTCGAACTGCCCCGCCCCCGACGTCGACGCGCGGAAGTCGTTGCCGCCGAACCCGTTCGGCGAGTTGATGTCGGTGTACGCGTCGACGTTGTTACCGCTCGTCTCGGTCGCGCCCGCGGCGAGCCACGGATCGGAGCCGCCCGCAGCGTTGGTGTTGAGACCGTCGACCGAGACGAGGCTCGGGGCCGCGTACGCGGGGCGGGCGGCGCCGGGCGCGCCCGTCGGGTGCGGCGACGCATCGACGGTGGGACCGTCGAGCGGGCGCCTGTCGCCGGTCGTGTCGGCCCACACGCGGTAGTCGAACGCGGCGTCGACCGTGAGGTTCTTCTGCGCGAGCACGCGGCCGTCGCGCGCGGCGACGATCACGCGCCAGAGCGTCGTGTCGGTCGAATCGGCCGGCGCCATGTACGCCTCGACGATCCACGCCGGCACGAGCGCATCGCCGCTGCGATACCAGGCGCGGCGCGTGCGCGAGTCCGTGACCGCGATGCCGTCGACCTCACCCCTGTACCAGCTCGCGGGATCGATCGGATCGAGGGCGCGCGGCTTGGCGACCGAGGTCAGCGCACCGGCGGGCACGTCGACGCCGTGCACCGCATGCAGCGCGCGCGCGAGCGCGGCGCGGCCGTCCTGCACGACGCCCTGCGCGAAGC
>JAIOII010001729.1 GCA_019912685.1 Kofleriaceae bacterium | reverse complement strand
ATCCGGCGGCGGCGGCGCGCGCCATCGCCGACGAGCTGGCGCAGGCCGTGTGAGCGCACCATGAGCCGTCGACTCTATGGCGTCGGTCCCGTCGACGAGCTGGTGCGGAACCGGCCGCGCTCGATCCGCGTCCTCTACGCGGCGACCAATCGCGCGGAGGCGAAGGGCAAGGATCCCGTCGCCGCGCTGGTCGCCGCCGCGCGCGCCGCCAACGTGCAGGTCGAGCTGCGTGACGCGCGCGCCCTCGACGACATGTGCGAGCCGGGCGCGCGCCACCAGGGCGTCGTCGCCGTCGCCGGCGACTTCACCTACGCCGACCTCGACGCGCTCCTCCGCGCCGAGGCCCCGCTGGTCGTCGTCCTCGACGGCGTCCAGGACCCGCACAACCTCGGCGCGATCATCCGCTCCGCCTACGTCCTCGGCGCGCACGGCCTCGTCATCCCCGAGCACCGCGCCGCCGCGATCACGCCCGTCGTCACCAAGGCCTCGGCCGGCGCCACCGAGCTCCTCCCGATCGTGCAGGCCAAGAACCTCGTCCGCACCCTCGAGGACCTCAAGCAGGCCGGCGTCTGGACCTGCGCCGTCGCCGCCTCGCCGACCGCGCGCCCCATCTCCACCCTCGACCTCACCGGCTCCCTCGCCCTCGTCCTCGGCGCCGAGGGCGAAGGTGTCCGCCCGCTCGTCGCGAAGACCTGCGACCTCCACGCCGTCATTCCCATGGCCGCCCCCGGCGTGGGCTCCCTCAACGTCTCCGTCGCCGCCGGCATCGCCCTCTACGAGGTCACCCGCCAGCGGGGGACACGCTCCGGGGTCTCACCCGCCTGAAATCGCACGCGAATTCCACCCACTTGCGTCGCGCGAGGCGGGGACACGCTCCGGGGTCACATCTCCCTGGAACTACGGGGGATTTTTGCCCACTTGCGTCGCGCCGACGTGGCTGTGTCACCGGATCGCGAGCACGCGGCCCGCGTGCGTCGCGATGACCAGCATCCCCGAGCCCGTGAGGGCCGGCGACGCGAACATCGGCGCGCCCGCGTCGATCGGCGGCAGCGGCGCGCCGTCGGCGAGTCGCCAGGCATGCACCTTGCCGTCGTGCGCGCCGTGGATCACGTGCTCGCCGACGACGACCGCCGACGACGCGACGTCGCCGCCGACCGTGCCGCGCCAGCGCTCGCTGCCGTCGGCGAGCGACACGGCGCGCACCACGTCGCCGTCGTCGCCGAAGATGGCGAGCCCGTCGGCGATGGCCGGCGCCGACACGACCCAGCGCCCATCCCCGACCTTCCAGCGCGGCGCGCCGTCCGGCCTCGCGAGCGCGTACATGTGCCCATCGTTCGACCCGACGAGCACGAGCTCGTCCGTCACCACCGGCGCGGTGTCCGCGATCGCGCGCGCGATCCGGTGCGCTGGATCGCGCCGACCACGCGCGCGCGATCGCGCAGGAGCTCGCGGGCGAGCGCGATGACCTCACCGTTGCGCGTGGCGGCGTGGATCGTGTCGCCGTCGATCGCCGGCGCGCCGTAGCAGCGCGCCCTCACGTCGTGGCGCGCGAGCTCGGCGCCGTCGTCGACGCGCACCGCGACGACCGCCTCGCCCGCGCACAGCCACACCACGTCGCCGTCGGCCGTCGCCGCGCCGAAGCTCGACGCGCGCTTGCCGT
>JAIOII010001728.1 GCA_019912685.1 Kofleriaceae bacterium | reverse complement strand
CGCCTCGGCGGCTCCGTGCGCGCGGTCGCCAGGCACTTCGGTCGCGACCGCCGCCAGATCTACCGCTGGCTCGAGTCGCACGGCCTGCGCGCGCCGACCGACGACGAGGGCTGATCAGTCGGGCAGCGAGAAGAAGCTGCGGATGCGCCCGACCAGGTCCTGCTTCGCCGTCTCGAGCCGCTTCCGGCGCGCCGCGTCGGCCTGGCCGCGCACCGACTCGAGCGCCTCGCGACGCGCGGCGAGGATCTCGGCGATGCGATCGGTGATCGCCGGTCGCGCGCGCACGAGGTCGCGGAACGTCTCGGGATCGAGGCGGTAGCAGTCGAGGTCGGTGACCGCGACCACCGACGCCGCGCGCGGCTCGCCGGTCATGAGCGACATCTCGCCGAAGAACTGACCGGGGCCGATGCGCGCCACCTCGCGCGCGGCGATGCCGCGCCCGATGCGCACCGCGGCCTCGCCCCGCACCAGCATGTAGAGGCTGCGGTCGTCGGCGCCCTCGCGGCACACGGCCTCGCCGGCGGCGAACGGCGTGTGCTGGAGCCGGTCGGCGAGGCGCGAGCGCTCCTCGCGCGACAGCGGCTCGAGCAGGTCGACCTTGCCGACCGCCGCGAGGCGGCGCTCGTGCTCCTCGCGCTGCTTGCGGTCGCGACGCTCGTCGGTGTCGGCGGTGACGAACAGCGTCTGCGCCGGGATCGACATGGTCAGGCCGGCGCGCTGGAGCGCGAAGTAGATCCGGATGCGCACCTCGCTGTCGGTGGGATCGTCGATCGCCAGATCGTTCAGCCAGTAGCGGACCGTGTACACCGCGTAGCTGTCGCGCACGTGGAGGAAGAGCACGTGGGGCGGCGGCTCGGTGGCCATGTGCGGCACGGGATCGGCGGCGAGGGCGCGGCGCACGACCTCGAGGACCTCGGTCGGCGGCGTGCGGAAGTCGACGTGGAACTCGACGTTACGCCGCATCTGCTCCGGCTGGCCCTGCCGTCGTCCGAGGACGACCACCTGGCTCTTCATCAGCATCGAGTTGGGGACGATGATCGTCTCCCACGCGCGCGTCTCGATCGCGGTGTAGCGCCAGCGGATCTCCGAGACCTGACCGGCGGGCTGGTTGGGGCCGAGGGAGATCCAGTCGCCGACGCGGATCGAGCTGTCCATCTGCAGCGCCAGGCCGCCGATCAGGTTGCCGAGCGTGTCCTGCATCGCGAAGCCGATCACCGCGGTGAGCACGGCGCTCGTCGTGATGAGGCCGGCCACCGAGAAGCCGGCGCGCTTGCCGACCGCGATGAGCGCGATGATCGACGCGATCGCGGTGACGACGTCGACGACGATGCGCGGCATGCGGACGCCGACGCGCGGCAGCGCGATCCAGAAGAGGAGGACCTGCGCGAGGCCGATGAAGGAGAGCAGCAAGAACGCGAACGCGGCGACGGCCGACGCCCGCGGGTCGTAGCCCGCGCTGTCGATGCCGGCGACGAGGACGACGAGGCCGACGTGCAGGATCACCATCACGGTCGGCGCCCGCAGGCGCTGCCGCGCGGCCGGCAGGCCGAACCGCGAGAGCGGCGTGACGATGGCCCAGGCCAGGACCAGCCACACCGTGTACCCGGCCATCAGGAGGTCGATGAGGTTCTCGGCCACGCGGAAGACCGAAAGTATCACTCCGCGGCGGCGCCGCGCTCGCGCGTGGCCGCGTTCACCCAGGGCTCGGCCTCGCGCCGCTCCCAGCCGGCGAGGGGATGCGACGCGAGCAGATCGGCGAGCGCCTCCGGCGGCAGCTCCTCTCCCGAGAGCCAGCGCGCGCGGTCCGCGGCGGGCACGACGACCGGCATGCGGTCGTGCAGCGGCGCGACCAGCGGGTCGGCCGTCGTGGTCAGGATCGAGAACGACTCGACCCAGATCGAGCCCTCGCCGTCGCGCGCCTTCCAGCGATCCCAGATGCCGGCGAACGTCACCGGCGCCGCGTTCGCCGGCCCGAACGCGAACGGGATGCGGCGCTTGCCCTCCTTCTGCCACTCGTAGAAGCCGTCCGCCGACACGAGGCAGCGGCGCCGGCGCAGGGCGTCGCGGAACGCCGGCTTGCCGGCGGCGGTCTCGGCGCGCGCGTTGATGTGCCGCGCGCCGATCGACAGGTCATCGGCCCAGTGCGGGACGAGCCCCCAGCGCATCAGGCACAGCGTGGCCACGGCCTCGCGCATCACCACCACCGGCGCCGGCTGCGTCGGCGCGATGTTCCAGCGCGGCGCCCACCACGACGTGAGCCCCGCCGGGAACCCGGGCGCCACCGCGAGCACGCCCGCGCCCGGATCGTCCGCGATCGCCAGCGCCATCTCCGCGACGAGCTGGTCCTGCCGGGTCGACGAGTACCTGCCGCACATGCCCGCACCGTACCCCGACCCGCGGTGAGAAATTTGCGCATCCGGCGCGGTCCCCCGATGATCGCCGCGTGCGCAGGTCGGTGTTCGTTGCGGCGACGATGGCGTTCGTCGCGAGCTTCACGGGGTGCAAGCCCCACGACGAGCTCGTCGTCGACGTGGTCTGCGAGACGGTGTGCCCGTGCCTGGTGGATCCCGAGGATGTCGACGCCTGCCGGGCCGAGTGCCAGGCGGAGCTCGATCCCGCCGACGTGCCCGACGCGTGCTTCGGCTGCGTCCTCGAGGCGAGCACGTCGTGCTCGATGGTGTTCGCCTGCGATTCCGTCTGTGACTTCTAGGGAGGAGTGACATGAAGCATCTCATCGTCGTCGTGGCTCTGTTGCTGGCGCCGAGCGCCGCGTTCGCCCAGGTCTTCGGGGAGGACGAGCCGGATCCGCTGGCGCCGCCGCCGCCGCCGGAC
>JAIOII010001727.1 GCA_019912685.1 Kofleriaceae bacterium | reverse complement strand
GCCGCCGCCCTCGATCGCGACCTCGACGTCGACGTGGCCGCGCGGGCCGACGACGCGCACGCCGCCGGCGGCCTCCGCCGCGATCGGCGCCGCGAACGACACGAGGAGGCGCGCGCCGAGCGGCACGTCGCGCTGCCCGTCGAGCGGATAGGAGAGCACGACGCCGGTGGCGACCGCCTCGTCGGGCGGCGCCTCGGCGAGACAGCCGGCGAGCATGCCGGCGAGACAGACCACGAGCCTTGCGTCGGGAGAACGCATCGTCGCCTCCGATGTGTCGAGCGGTCAGATGCCTCAGATGCCGACGACGGTCACGTCGTCGAGCTGGAGCCAGGTGTCGCCGCTGGCCCAGAGCCCGGCGAACACGACGAGGCTCGTGTGGTTGCCGGAGCTCACCGTGGCGTTGAGCTGCTGGTACGCGCCGAGGCTGGTGAACCGCGTCTCGCCGAGCACCTGGCCCGACGCCGTGCGCAGCCCGAGGTAGCCGGCGGTGTTGTTCGCCGAGGTGCGGATCCACGCGCGCACGAGGTACGTGCGGTTGGGCGCGACCGGGATGGTCTGGTGCAGATCGTTCCAGCCGCTCGTGCCGCGCACCCAGCCGTTGCCGGCGCCGTTGCGCGCGAGGCCGAGGCCGAGGTCGGCGCCGCACTGCCCGAGGCATGCCCACGCCTGCATCCGGTCCTCGAAGCCGCCGTTCACGACGACGTCGACGCCGGGCGGCGGCGGCGGCACCGACGGCGCGGCGAGCACGCTCATCATGCGCGGCAGCGCGTCGGCGAGCGCGAAGTTCCAGCAGCCGAAGTTGTGGCCGCCGTCGCAGCCGAACGGCGCCGACGGTCCGGGGCGGCCGTACATCCACCAGAAGTGCGGGACGCCGTTCGCGGCGAGCGTGCGCGCGAAGCGATCCGCCGACTGCCCCATCGTGCGCTCGAGGATGTCGGCGTCGTGGACGCCGGCGCCGGCGTAGAGGAGGACCTGCATCCCGGCGAGCGCGGTCGGCCGGCGCATCGGATCCTTCTCCTTCCAGACGGTGTCGCTCGGCCAGAACGGCGAGCCGAACGGGCCGAACGCGGGCAGCAGGTGCTGGATCGCCTGCTCGGTGATGACGGTGCGCGTGCCGAGGTCACCGAGATCGACGGCGCCCGAGAAGCTCGCGACCGACGCGAACAGATCGGGGCGGTCCTGCGCGAGGCGCACGGCGCCGTAGCCGCCCATCGAGAGCCCGGCGATCGCGCGGCCGTCGCGCGCGGCGACCGTGCGGAAGTTGCCGTCGACCCACGGGATGACCTGCTCGAGGTAGAAGTCGGCCCAGCGCTGCGCGCCGCGCGACTGGTCGACCCAGTTGGTGAACCAGCCGACCTTGCCGCCGTCCGGCATCACGACGATCACGTTCGTGCCCGCGGTGATCGGCTCGACCGCGCCGCCGCCGGTCGTCCACTGCGCCGAGTTGCCGCCCGCGCCGCCGTGCAGGAGATAGAGGACGGGGAAGCGCGTGGCCGGGCGCTGCTCGTAGCCGATCGGCAGCGTCACCCGGATGCGATGCGGCCCGTTGACGGCGCCCGCGCTCACGTACGCGGTGGCGATGTCGGCCTCGATCGTACGCTCGCTGACCCAGCGGCTGGCGCTGACGGTGATGCCGTGGCTCGACACGAGCGAGAGCTCGTTCGCGATCGTGCCCTCCTCCAGGTCGTCGTCCACGCACGCTGCCAGGACCAGCCACGCAGAGACCGAAGCCACGGCAATTCCAGGGATCTTCCTCGCGGCGTGCAGCATGTTCGTCCCTCCCGCGAGGAGGTATACATAATATATACCTTGGTCGTCAAGCCTGATTCACCGGCCCCCATCCGCCGACAGCCCATCGCCATACTGCGATCGCTCGCCGATGAGAGCGGCGATGCGCGAGTACCGCGACGCGCTGCGCAGCTGAGCGCTACTGCAGCGGCGCGCAGGCGACGCTGTCGAGGATGCCGCCGGCGGCGGCGCTGGTGCTGCCGCCGATGACGCAGACGTGCGCCGGCAGGACGGCGCCCGCGGCGAGGACGCGCGGCTGATCGAGGCGGCGCGAGTTGAGGACGAAGGGCCCGGCGGGCGAGAGCTGCGCGGTCTCGATCGTGTCGAGCGCGGCGCCGGTCGCGACGTTGCCGCCGCCGAGGATCCACGCGCGCCCGCCGAGCGCGAGCGAGGTCGCGCCGGCGC
>JAIOII010000177.1 GCA_019912685.1 Kofleriaceae bacterium | reverse complement strand
CCTGCGCGTCGACCGCGCGCCCGGTCAGGATGAGATCCATCGCGCGCCCGTGCCCGACCACGCGCGGCAGCCGGATCGTCCCGCCGTCGATGAGCGGCACGCCCCAGCGCCGGCAGAACACGCCGAGCACCGCGTCCTCGTCGGCGACGCGCAGGTCGCACCACAGCGCGAGCTCGAGCCCGCCCGCCACCGCGTGCCCGCTGATCGCCGCGATCACCGGCTTCGACAGAAGCATGCGCGACGGCCCCATCGGCCCGTCGCCGTCGGGCAGAACCCGGTTCGCGCGCCCGGCCGCGAACCCCTTGAGGTCGGCGCCGGCGCAGAACGTCCCGTGCGCTCCCGCGAGCACGCCGACCCGCGCTTCCGCGTCGCCGTCGAACGCGCGGAACGCCTCCGCCAGCGCCTCGGCGGTCGGACGATCGACCGCGTTGCGAACGTCAACACGATCGATGACCACGGTCGTGACGGGACCGTTTTTCACCACGTCGACGAGCGGCATCGCCATCTACTCTGCCATACGATGCGCGCCCATGGCACAACGCCCTCAGCGCATCGCCATCCTCACCAGCGGCGGCGACGCCCCCGGCATGAACGCCGCGATCCGCGCCGCCACGCTCATCGCCCGTTCCGCCGGCGTCGACGTCGTCGGCATCGAGCGCGGCTGGCGCGGCCTCCTCGAGGAGGCGTTCGTGCCGCTCGCCACGCAGGACGTGCAGGGCATCCTGCGCGACGGCGGCACCATCCTCGGCTCGGCGCGCTGCAAGGAGTTCCACGAGCGTGACGTGCGCGACAAGGCGCGCGCGATCCTGCGCGACCGCGGCGTCGAGGGCCTCGTCGTGATCGGCGGCAACGGCTCGCTCACCGGCGCGCAGGCCCTCGCCGATCCCGAGGAGGCCGGCGATCGCGCGCCACTGGTCGTCGGCGTGCCCGCCTCGATCGACAACGACCTCGGCATCACCGGCCTCGCGATCGGCGTCGACACCGCGATGAACACGATCGTCGAGGCTTGCGACAAGATCGCCGACACCGCCACCGCCCACGACCGCACCTTCATCATCGAGGTGATGGGCCGCGACTGCGGCTACCTCGCGATGACGTCGGCGATCGCCGCCGGCGCCGACCTCGCGCTCTTCCCCGAGGGCGGCCGCGATCAGGCGAGCATCGTCGACGCGATCATCGACACCGTCATCGCCGTCCGCGCGCGCCCGCGCAAGTCGCGCCGCGTGATCGTGGTCAAGGCCGAGGGCGTGCAGGTGTCGGTCGAGTCGCTGAAGAGCGCCGTCGACGCGCGCCTGCGCGAGCGCGTCCCCGACGCCGACCCCGCCGTCATCGAGACCCGCGTCACCGTCCTCGGCCACGTCGTGCGCGGCGGCCGCCCGTCGGCCTTCGATCGCCTCCTCGGCAGCCGCCTGGCCAACGTCGCGGTGCGCGCCCTCGTCGCCGGTCAGTCGCACAAGATGGCGGCGTGGATGCCCGCGGTCGAGCTCCCCGAGGAGATCGGCCAGCGCTCCCCCTACGATCCGTACATCTGGCTCGTCGATCTCGGCGCCGCGCTCGTCGAGACCGACAACCTGCTGCGCGGCCGCTCCCCGCTCGCGCGCTGGCGTGCCGGCGTCTTCGAGGAGATCGAGGACGCCCTCCTCATGTAGTCGGCTTACTTCGGCTCCATCGCCGTCGTCGTGATCACGCCGGCGCGCGCGTTGACCGGGTGCTCGTAGTAGTCGACGCCGCCGCCCATGCCGCCCTGCGCGTCGACCATGATCGTGCCGACGTCGGTGTTGGCGATGTACACGGTGCCGCTCTCGTCGGTCTCGGTCGCGCTCTGGTTGGGCAGGCTGTTGCGAGCGTAGAGGATGCGGGCCGTGCCCATCGGGCTGATCGTCACCGTCGCGCCGGCGACACCGTTGCCCGCCGCGTCGAGCACGAGCACGCCGACGAAGCCCTTGGCCGAGTCCTGGGTCACGCCGCCGAGCGTGCCGAGCAAGCCGAGCGTCGACTGGCTGATGAGCAGGATGGTCGCGTTGTCGCGATCCGCCGCGAGCGGCCTGGGCGGGTAGAGGTAGTTGTCGATGAGGCCCGCGCTCGTGCCCTTCAGGTAGCCGTCGATCGCGGTGCCGTCGGTGGTGAGCGTGATCGCGTAGGTGCCGTCGGCGCCCGACGTCGCCGTGCCGAGCGGCGTCGAGCTGCCGTTGCGGTACGCCTCGATCGTCGCGCCCTCGAGCGCCTCCGTGCTCGTCCCCGACACCGTCTGCGCCTCGCCGCTCACCGTCAGCATCGTCGCGGCCGGCGGCGCATCGACGTTGCCGCCGTCGCCGTCACCGCCGTCGTCGCCGCCGCACGCGGCGAGCGACGCACCGAGGAGGAACGTGACGGGGAGCACGAAGCGAGGGCTGTTCATGGGCCCTCCGGCCGAGGGCCGGACGGCCCGTATCGATCGGCCTCGTTCGGCGGGGAACGCCGACTCGGCCTGTACGGAGGTCGCTCGCTCGATGACTCGCTCGCTCATGGCCGGCACGGTACACCCGCGCTCAGCACGCCGTCGACGGCTTCATCAAGATCCACGTATGCGTGTGACCTTGGTCGGTGATCGTCTTGGTCACCGTGGCGCCGCCGCCCAGCATCGTGAGCTCTGCGGCCGTAACCGTGACCATGTGGACATGGTCTGCGCTCTCGCTGGTGGTGTAGCGCACGTCGCTGCCGCCGATGTCCGCGCACACGACCGTCATCGTGTGGCGGTGCCCCGAGGTGTTGGTCTCGCTCTCGACCTGGAAGCTCGTCTGGAAGTTGGCGTCGGGCTCGCTGTCGCCGCCGCCGCAGGCGACCGCCCACAGGACCGCCGGAACGCCGAGCATCACGTCGCGTCGTCTCATCGGGTCCCCCCTCGATCAGCAGCCGTCGGTGAACGACGTGTCGAACACGTCGTCGATGTCGAAGCTCCACTTGCCGCCCGCGTAGCCGTACCAGAGCTCGGCGTACGCGTTCGTCGCCGGCGCGCCCTTGGCGATCGCCTTCTGCCAGATCTCCTTCGCGCTGCACTTCGGCATCGGGACCGGCGCCTCGCAGCCGAAACCCTGCATCGGGATCACGGTGACCTCGTCCTTCTCGACGAAGATCTGCACCATGCAGCGCGGCTCCCACTTCACGCCCGCGGGATGGTTCGCCGGCTTCTTGGCCGCGGCGGGCGAGGTGAAGCGGTAGAGCACGTCCCAGTCCTCGTCGATCGTGAAGTCGACGAGGCCGTCCGGTCGCACGCCGTTCGCGTCGATGCGCGCCAGCTTCGCGTCGGGGAAGTGCTTCTTGGCCTCGGCGTGCGCCGTGGGCAGCCACTTCATGAAGTCGAAGGCCTTCGGGTTGAAGCCCGCGATCGTCATCTGGTACGGGCCGGTCTTGCTGATATCGGGATCCGGCGGCGGAGGATCGGGTGGCACCGCGCCGCCACCGCCGCCGCCGCCAC
>JAIOII010001726.1 GCA_019912685.1 Kofleriaceae bacterium | reverse complement strand
TCGTCGCCGGCGGCGCGCGTTCGACCTGGACCGTGCCGGCCCTTGCCGCCACCACCCCGGCCCCGGTCCCGACCTGGCGCGGCAAGCCGGTGACGATCGAAGGGCGCGCGGTGGTAGCCGGCGACGAGGTCGTGGCGCGGCTCGGCGAGCGGGTCCGGAGCATCGAGGTCGGACCGGGCGGCGAGCTGATCATCGCCGCCTGGATCGCGAGGCTCGACGATCCCTCCGTGATCGCCTTGCCTCGGTGATAGATTCGGCCCGTTGTCCGAGTGGGACGTCGACACCAGCATCACGCACGTCGCCGACGCGGGTGAAACGCGCGTCACGCGGCGCGACCGCGCCTGCCTGGTCGTCCTGTCGGGCCCGCGCGTCGGCGCCGTGTTCCGCCTCGAGCAGGCGGTCACCGTCGTCGGCCGCTCCAGCCAGGCCGACGTCCACATCGACGACGACGGCGTGTCCCGCAACCACGTCCGCGTCGTGCGCGACGGCGACCGCTTCGTCGGCGAGGACCTCGGCAGCCGGAACGGCACGTTCGTGAACGGCACGCGGCTCTCGCAGCGGCTGACGCTCGCCGACGGCGACAAGATCCAGCTCGGGCGCGGCACGATCCTCAAGTTCACGTTCCACGACGCGCTCGACGACTCGTACCAGCAGCGCATGGTCGAGTCGGCGCTGCGCGATCCGCTCACGCGCCTCTACAACAAGCGCTACTTCGACGACCGGCTCGACGCCGAGCTGCGCTTCGCGCACCGGCACGGGACGTCGCTCGCGCTCCTGCTCATCGACGTCGATCACTTCAAGCGCGTGAACGACGAGCGCGGCCACCTCGCCGGCGACGCCGTGCTCGCCGAGATCGCGCAGACGCTCTCGTCGGCCGTGCGCAACGAGGACGTCGTCGCGCGCTACGGCGGCGAGGAGCTCGTCGTCCTGTCGCGCGCGATCGGCGACGAGGGCGCCCACAACCTCGCCGAGCGCCTGCGCCGGACGATCGAGGCGCTGCGCGTCAAGGTCGAGGACGAACCCGCGGTGCGCGTCACGATCTCGATCGGCGTCGCCGTCTACCCGACGATCGAGGCCGGCACCGCGACGCAGCTCACCGCGGCCGCCGACCGCGCGCTCTACCAGGCGAAGGACGCCGGGCGCAACCGGGTCGTCATCGCGACGCCGCCCGTCGAGCCCACGCGTCCGTGAGCAGCCCGTTCGGGTGCTACGCTCGTGACGTGAACGACGCGCCCCCGACGCGACACGGCGACGTGCTCCTGACGGTGTGGATCGTCGTCGGCGCGACCGTGCTCCTGGTGCTGAGCCTGAGTGAGTCGCTCCGCATGCCGCCGCTGGCGCTCGCCGCGATCGGTGCGCTCTCCGCGGGCTATGGCGAGGCGGTCGCGCGCGCGCTCCGACCGCACGTGCGCTTCACCGAGACCGCGGTCGCGATCGTGATCGCGTTCCTGCTCCTGCCCCACGTCGCGCGCTTCGGCGCGGCGTCCCTCGACCGGGACGCGATCGTCACCATGGTGATCGGGACGCCGCTCGGCCTCGCCGCCGCCTGGCAGATGCGGCGCTGGAACGGCCGCTCCGGCAACTTCCCCGAGACCGTGGCGGCGGTCTTCATCATCGCGGCGGCCGTGGCGCTCGCGATCGTGGCGATCGTCGCGCTGGACGTCCTCCCGCGCCGCCACACGCTCGAGGTCGGCTTCCTCCTCCTCGCCATCGCCGGCGGCACGACGTTCGGCGGGCTCGTGGCGGGCGCGCGCCCCGGCCACCTGGTCCTCGGCGCCATGATCGTCCTGCTCGCGCCGCGGCTCATCTCGATGGGCGTCCTGCGCCTCATGCCGATGTACGAGGTCTGCGTCTGGACCGGCGCCCTCGCGACCGGCGGCACGCTCGGCTGCCTCGTCGGCGCGTGGCTGCGCAAGCGGGCGCTCGCGCGCGCGGCGGGGGCAACGAACCTTCCCGCGGCGCGCATCCACGAGCCTCCGAACTAACCGGAATTTGCCGCGAGGGATCCGCGTTGTTAGCCTCAACGCATGCGAGCCGTCCCCTGGATCCTCGTCGGCGCAGTCATGGTCGCGGGGTGCTCGGGCGACGACGCCCGCAACCACCGCGTCACCACGCCGCCTGCTCCGTCCACCGGCGATGACACCGCGAGCGGGAACCCCGCCGCCGCGCACGGGACCAGCGGTGGCGCCGCGACCGGCGCGG
>JAIOII010001725.1 GCA_019912685.1 Kofleriaceae bacterium | reverse complement strand
GGTCGGCGCGCGCACCGGCGACGACGGCGACGCGTGGGCGGCGCTCTCCGACGACGGCGGCGCGACGTGGCGGCACGTGGCGCTCGGCTACTTCGAGGGCGTCTCGGCCGCCGCGTGGAAGGGCGACGCGCTGCGCGTCGTCCTGCCGTGGACGGACTGCCGCGACGAGGGAATCCGCGTCGTGACGGTGACGGCCGGCGGCGAGCGATCCGAGGAGATCGACGAGTGGGCGCGGCAGGTCGCGCTCGACCGAGGGGCGTTGCTCGGCGTGTCGTGGGAGTGCCCCGTCGCCGGGCGCTCCGAGCTCGACGCCGAGCACCGCCTCTGCGCGTGGCGCGAGGGGAGCGGCTGGATGTCGTTCTCGCTCGTTCCCGCGGATCCCGGCGGCGGCGACGCCGGGTACGAGCTCACGCTCGTCGACGGGCCGGCCGATGTCATCGTCCGCGGCGCGATCGTCCAGAGCGTCATCATCATCGGCCGGAAGCTCGGCCCGCCGCGCGAATGGCCGCTCGGCGCCGTGGCGCTCGGCACCGACCTCGCCGGGCGGCTGTGGGGCACGTTCGATGGCGAGCTGATCCGCCGGTAACGCGGGCGCTGGACGTGCTAGAAGGCCGTCGCGGTGCTGGCCTTCTCGAACGTCACCAAGCAGTACGGCGGGCAGATCCTGTTCGTCGACGCCAGCTTCCAGATCAACCCGGGCGAGCGCATCGGGCTGGTCGGGCCGAACGGCGCCGGCAAGAGCACGGTCTTCCGCCTGATCCTCGGCGACGAGGACGCCGACGACGGCGTGATCGAGCGGCCCAAGAAGCTCGCGATCGGCTGCTTCCGCCAGGACGCCGGCGACGCGCGCGGCCGCAGCATCCTCGAGGAGACCGTCGCCGGCGCCGGCGAGGTCGCGCAGCTCGGCGAGGAGCTGCACGCGCTCACGGCGCGGCTCGAGGCGGCCGGCGACGACCTCGACCAGGTCGTCGAGCGCTTCGGCGAGGTGCAGGCGCGCTACCAGGACCTCGGCGGCTACGAGCTCGAGGCGCGCGCGCAGGAGATCCTCGCCGGCCTCGGCTTCCCGCCGGAGCGCACCGGCGACGACGTCGGCACCCTGTCGGGCGGCTGGAAGATGCGCGTCGCCCTCGCCCGCATCCTGCTCGCGCGCCCCGAGATCCTGCTCCTCGACGAGCCGACCAACTACCTCGACCTCGAGTCGATCATCTGGCTCGAGGGCTTCCTCCGCAATTACCCGGGCACCGTCGTCATGACGTGCCACGACCGCGACATCATGAACCGCGTCGTCGGGAAGATCATCGAGATCGACGGCGGCGCGATCCGCACCTACGGCGGCAACTACGACTTCTACGAGAAGGCGCGCGTCGAGGAGGCGGCCCGCCGCGAGGCCGAGTACGCGCGCCAGCAGGCGATGCTCGCCAAGGAGAGCCGCTTCATCGAGCGCTTCAAGACCCACGTCGCCAAGGCGGCGCAGGTGCAGAGCCGGCTCAAGAAGCTGGAGAAGATCGAGAAGATCGCCGAGCCGCGCCGCATCGTCGAGCGCACGTTCGAGTTCCGCGCGCCGACCCGGTCCGGCGACGACGTCATCAAGCTCGACGGGCTGCGCAAGGCGTACGGCGAGCGCGTCGTCCACGACAACCTCTCGCTCATCATCCGCCGCGGCGAGCGGTGGGCGGTCATGGGCGAGAACGGGGCCGGCAAGTCGACGCTCTTGAAGATGATGGCGGGCGCGCTCGCGCCCGACGCCGGCGCCGCGACCATCGGCGCGTCGGTGTCGCTCGGCTACTACGCGCAGCACACGATGGACGGCCTCACCGCCGACCGCTCGATCCTCGAGGAGCTCGAGGCCCACGCCCCGACCGCCAACCAGGGCACGCTCCGCAACCTCGCCGGCGCCTTCGGCTTCCAGGACGACGACGTGTTCAAGCCGGTGCGCATCCTCTCCGGCGGCGAGAAGGCGCGCCTCGCGCTCGCCAAGCTCATGTACGACGCGCCCAACCTCATGGTCCTCGACGAGCCTTCGAACCACCTCGACATCGTGACCAAGCGCGCGCTCACGACCGCGCTCCGCGACTACACCGGCACGCTCGTGTTCGTCTCCCACGACCGCATGTTCCTGCGCGCGCTCGCGACGCGCGTGCTCGAGCTCGGCCCGACCGGCCCCCGCGTCTACGGCGGCAGCTACGACGAGTACGTCGCCTCGACCGGCCGCGAGGCGCCCGGCATGCGCGCCTGAGCGGCGCCCGGCGCGATCAGTAGATGCAGAAGTTCGGCGCCCGGCCGGCCTTCATGGTGACGTAGAGCTCGTGCACGCCGGTCCAGCGGTAGCCCCCGGCGAGCGTGACCGTCGGGTACATCCCGTCACCCTCGCCCTCGCCCTCGTCCTCGCATGCGGGGTACACGAGCGGGATACCTTCCCACACGCCGAGGACCGGGAAGATCTGGCCGGTCTCCGCAACCGCGCCGACGCCGAGCGTGCCGCCGACGTAGAGCCAGGGATCGAGCTCGGCGTAGACGAACGTCTCGTCGAGGCGGCGGGTGAAGCCGACGTTCGCGCGCTCGGGCCCGAGCCCCACGCCGCCCTCGATCCCGTAGATCGCGCGGCTCCCTTCCGCCGGCCCGCCGAGCCGGATGCCCAGGACCGGGCCGACGAGCCAGTTGACGTCGTCGGCCCG
>JAIOII010001724.1 GCA_019912685.1 Kofleriaceae bacterium | reverse complement strand
TGGCGCTGCCGGCCGCCGCCCGTCACGCCGTGGCCGTCGCGCTGGCGGAGGAGACGAGGGCGCCCGACCTGGTCCTGGTGGCGCGCTGTCCGGGATGCGCCGCGCTGCTCGAGGTCGAGCTCGAGCCGTTTGCGCTCCTGGCCCGCGAGCTCGCGGCCGGCGGCGATCGCCTGCTCGCCGAGATCCACGCACTCGCCTTCCACTACCACTGGTCGGAGGCCGACATCCTGGCCCTGCCGCGGCCGCGGCGCTGGCGCTACCTCGAGCTCCTGGCCCGCGAGCTCGACGGCAAGCCGCTGATCGACGGGTGGAGCTGACGACCATGACCGAGGACAAGCACCGCCAGGTCGGGCTGCACCGCCGCAAGCTCGAGGAGGAGCTGCGCTGGATGTTGCGCCATCCGCCCGCCGACTCGGCGGCGCTGATCAAGCTGCTCGGCCAGGTGATCGTCACCCTGATCGACAAGAACAACGCCGCCATCGCCGCCGCGCTCGGCGGCGGCGACGACGACAAGCCGGGGCACTGAACATGCCGCGCAATCTCGAGCCCAACCAGATCTGGCTGCCCGCGAAGCTGACCCGCGGCGCGCTGGTCACGTTGCCCGATCCCAAGGCGCAGTCGCAGACCGTGGAGGTGCTGCGCTTCCAGTACAACCCCGAGACCGTCACCCGCACTCGCACCGGGCAGTGGGAGCACCGCCTCGACAAGAAGGGCAAGCTGACCGACGCCCAGAAGAAGGCCGAGATGGACGCCCACCGCGGCGGCGGCCTCAAGTCGAAGAGCGAGACCATCTCGATGAAGCTGATGTTCGACGCCACCGAGCTGGCGTTGCGCGCCGGCGGCTTCGACAAGGGCGACGCCACGACCGGCGTGCTGCCCGAGCTGGCGGTGCTGGAGCGGCTGGCGCTCGGTCCCGACCAGGTGCCCGAGCCCAAGAAGGACGACAGCGAGTTTCCCCTGATCGCGCTCAACCCCACCGAGGTGCTGCTGGTGCTCGGGGACCGCCAGTTCCCGGCGGTGGTGACCTCGGTCAACATCGTCGAGCAGCGCTTCGCGCCCAACCTGGTGCCGATCCGCGCCGAGGTCGAGCTGCGCTTGCGCGTCCTCGAGGCGACCAAGAGCGCGACCAACAAGATGGTGGAGAAGGCGTTCACCGAGCTCTTGGCGGCGCGCCAGAAGCACTCGGCGATCGCGGTGTACACCGGCGGCGACGTCACATCGGCGCTGTCGAGCGCGCTGTCGGGCAGCGATCGCGACAACAGCAACGCCAACGTCGACATCCTGTTCGCCAACACCACCAGCAAGCCGATCGGTGGCTGACATGGCAGACCCGACCTCACGGCACGACGGCGCTCCGACGTACACCGTCGACCTCGACGGCGAGAAGGTCGAGCTGTACCAGCCGCGCGTGGCTCCCAGCCCGGCCGCCGCTCTGGTGCACCAGGTCAAGGCCGCCGACCGCCTCGACCTCCTGGCCGCGCGCTACTTCGGCACGCCCTTCGAGTACTGGCGCATCGCCGACGCCAACCCGTCGCTGGTGCCCGAGGACGTGCTCGACGCCGGGGCCCAGCTGGTGATCCCCAAGAGGACCTGAATGGACTCGCAGCGCATCGCCTACCTCCAGGTGTGGCTCGACGGCAAGGCCATGGCCGACGCCGAGGGCCGCGTCCTGCGCCTCGAGGTGGAGGAGCGCGCCGACGACGTGTCGTCGTTCCACATGTCGCTCGACCTGGCGCCCGGCGACGGCGAATGGAACCTGCTCGCGGACGGCCGCTTCGCGCTCCTGCACCGCGTGACCATCGGCTTCGGCCTGGGACCGCCCGACAGCGCGACCTCGGTGACCAAGGTCGTGGTGTTCGACGGCTACGTCACCGCGGTCGAGCCGCACTTCGGCGGCCAGCGCGTGCCCGACTCGACGCTCGAGCTGTACGGGCTCGACGCCTCGTGCCTCATGCACCTCGAGGAGCGCACGCGGCGCTGGCCGGGTCAGGCCGACTCCGACATCGTCAAGAGCGTCTTCGGCGAGTACGGCTTCGAGATCGACGGCGCCAGCATCGAGACCACGACCACGCGCACCGAGGAGCGCAGCGTGATCATGCAGCGCGGCACCGACGCCGAGCTCCTGCGCATGCTGGCGCGGCGCAACGGCTTCGAGGTCTACGTCGAGCCGATCGGGACCGCGCCGGCCGAGGGTGGCGATGCCGCCCCGGCGTGCACCGCGCACTTTCATCGCGCGCGGCCCGATGGCACCAAGCAGCCGCCGCTGACCCTGACGCCGCACGCCGCGCCCACGGTGATCGAGATGACCGCACGCTGGGAGTCGCACCGCCCGGCGGCGATCCGGGCCCAGCACATCGACGAGCAGACCCGGCGCATCAAGATCGACGACCAGACCAAGCCGCGCTGGGCTCGCATGGGCAAGGTCGGTCGCGCCGACATCATCAAGGAGCGCTTGCCGTCGATCTTGCCCAAGCGGCCCACCACCGCCGCGCTCGGGCTGCAGCACGCCGACGTGCCCCACGATCCGGCCGAGGTCAGCACGCTCGGCTGGTCGGACTTCGTGGGCGCCAACTGGCTGGTCGAGGCGCGCGCGAAGATCCGCGCGGTCAGCTACCCCGAGATCCTGCGCGCCCGCCGGCCCATCGCGCTCAAGGGCGCGGGCAAGCTGCTCGACGGCACCTGGTACGTCAAGACCGCGCGCCACGCGTGGTCGTGGGACGACGAGGAGAACCAGTACGAGGTCGAGCTCGATCTGTGCCGCGACGGCCTGAACGGAGTCGCCTGATGTCGCGCAGCCTGACCTTCCCGTTCGCCATCTCCGAGCTGGGCGCGCCGCAGGTGTCGCCCCACCTGCGCACGATCCGCGAGCAGGTCGAGCAGATCCTGTTCACCATCCCCGGCGAGCGGGTCAACCGCCCGAGCTTCGGCTGCGGCGTGCAGCGCCTGGTGTTCGGCGGCTGCAGCCCCGAGGTCGCGGCCGCCACCGAGTACGTCATCAACGTCAACCTGCGCGAGTTCATGGGCGACGTCATCAGCGTCGACGCGGTGCGGGTCACCGCCGACGTCGAGCAGGCGACCCTGGTCGTCGATCTGCTGTACACGGTGAAGACCACCGGCGAGGAGCGCGCCGACAGCTTCCGGCGCGCCTTGGAGGCGGCGCCGTGACCACGGTGATCCACCTGAGCACGCCGCTCGAGGCCGCGCTGCTCGCGGCCCAGGCCGATCTGGTCGCCGCGCCGCCCGGCGAGGATCAGGAGTGGGTGCTGCCGTCGAGCGCGCCGGGCGTGCCGCACCCGATCGCCGGCGCCCTCACGC
>JAIOII010001723.1 GCA_019912685.1 Kofleriaceae bacterium | reverse complement strand
CGACGGCGTCGTCCGAGAGCTGCGCGCGGAGCAGCGTGCGCGTGCCGTCGCGGCGGGCGACCAGAAGCCCGGCCTCGCGCAGCGGCTGCGACTTCTTGGTGATCTGCGGCTGGCTCTCGCCGAGGAGCGTCGCGAGCTCGCCGACCGTCAGCTCCTCCTCCGCGCACAGCGCCAGGAGGCGCAGCCGGCTCTCCTCGCCGAGCAGGCGAAAGAGGTCCGCGCGAGGGCTGACCGAGAGATTCACCCAGCTCTTATATTCCTATTTGCGAATGATGGCAATAGACAGATTTTCTACATGTTCACGCCCAGATAGAGGGCGGCGTGGATGTTGAGATAGGGGCCGAGGCCGTTCTCGAAGGGGGGACCGGCGATGGCGCCGTCGATCGCCCACTCGTGCTCGTCGAGGAAGATCTGCATGACGCCGAGCTCGACGCCGATGCGGGCGGTGTCGCCGATGAGGATGTACTCGCCGAAGGCGCCCTCGACGAACGGCGAGCGATCGGGATCGGTGAAGAAGCCGCCGCGGCCGGCGAGGTAGAAGCCGCCGCGCGCGCTCACCTCGAGGAGCCCCATGCGCCGCTGCGAGAACATCGCCTCGAGGCGGAGGCCGCCGCCGACGAGCTCGCTGCGATCGCCGCCGGCCATGATCGCGCCGGCGAAGATCTCGGGGACGATCGTGCCCGCGAACAGGTAGCCCTTCGGCTCGCGGTACGGCAGCGGCGCCTCTTCCCACGAGATGATGCCGCGCACCTGCAGGCCGACGTCCTCGGGCCCGGCGGTGCCGATCGGCGGATCGAGCGGACCGATCGCGCTCATGCCGCCGCTGAACGTGATGATCGGCTGGCGCTCGGCGGCCGCCGGCGTGGGCGCGAGCGCGAGGAGACAGACCGCGGCGAACCCCGACCGATTCATGGCGGCGAACTTCGCATGAGGTACCCTGCGGCCGTGAGCGATATCGTCGTGACGCCGCGCATCGTCATCCCCGGCGACGAGCTGACCGAGGCGTTCGTGCGCTCGAGCGGGCCCGGGGGGCAGAACGTCAACAAGGTCGCGAGCAAGGTCGAGCTGCGCTGGACGCCGCAGACGTCGGCGGCGCTGTCGTTCGACGATCGCGCCTACCTGCTCACGAAGCTCGGCGGCCGGCTCACCCTCGACGGCGAGCTGATCGTCACGTCGGATCGGTACCGCGACCAGCCGCGCAACCGCGCCGACGCCGCCGAGAAGCTCGCCGCGATCGTGCGCGCCGCCCTCGCCCGCCCCAAGCCGCGCAAGAAGACCAAGCCGTCGCGCGGCGCCAAGGAGCGCCGCATCGCCTCGAAGAAGAAGCGCGGCGAGATCAAGAGCGCGCGCCGGGCGCGTTTCGACTGACCGCCGCGCAGCGCTCAGGCGCGCTTGCGCTTCTTGGGCGACTTCTCCGCCTCTTCGTACAGGCGGAGCTCGGTCTCGGCGGTGGTCTGCACCGCCTCGAGGTAGAGCGAGAGCAGGCCGGAGGCCTCGCCGCGCAGCGACTCGTAGTAGCGCTGGCGATCGATCGAGTGGATGACGGCGACCGGATAGCCGGCCTCCTGCAGGAGCAGGTTCGAGCAGATGCGGATGGTGCGGCCGCTCTCCTTCGCCCACGGGAAGATCGCCATGAAGCGGGTGTGGAGGACGGCGACGCGCTCGATCGCGTGGAGCTGCTTGGTGGTCGGCTCGTCGATCCAGTCCGCGAGCTTCTTCAGCGCGGGGACGATTTTCTCGGGCGCCGCGATGTCGTGGTAGTAGAGCCGGTGGAGCGGGTTCTCCTTGCGGTACGGGAGGCCCTTGGCCTTCTCGTCGGGCGCCAGGATCCCGTAGATGTCGCGGATCGTGTCGAACTTGAAGGGCTTCTTCTTGTTCAGCGCGAGGTCCTGCGCGACGTCACACGCCTCGTTGAAGCGCTTGATCTCGTCGTAGGCCGGGATCAGCGACGGATCGCTGATGATCGTCGGGTCGATCGCCGCCTTGATCTCGCTGTACGACAGGACGTCGCCTTCGAGCGCGGCGTCGTGGTGGATGAGCGAGATGCGCAGGCGCTGGAGGAACTCCTTGCGCATCGCCGGGTTGATGGAGGCGACGCGGGCGCGCCACGCCTGGCTGACGCGGTCCACCTCGGTGAAACGAGCGTCGATGTCTTCGGTTTCTTTGTAGCGCAGCACGGAAGATGGGCCGTCCCGAGGAGCGGGGAAGTCTACGGATCCGGCCATGGGTCGTCAAGGAATACGTTGGCCACGTACATGAACACCCGAGCAGGTGATCCGGAGTATTACACTCGCAATTCTCAAAACTTGCGCCGCTCCGCGCGCCACCTCTAATGGGGGGATGGCGCTCGCCCTGCGCGCGCTCGACCCCGCCGTGGAAACGCCCGACCACATCCCTGTCCTCCTGGACGAGGTGCTGGACCACCTGTCGCCGCAGCCCGGTGGCACGTACGTGGACGGCACGTTCGGCCGCGGCGGTCACACGAGCGCCGTGCTCGAGCGGGTCGGTCCGACCGGGCGCGTGATCGCGCTCGATCGCGATCCGCAGGCGATCGCCGCCGGCGCCGCGCTCGTCGCGTCGAGCGCGGGGCGGCTCACGCTCGTGCACGCGCGCTTCGGCGAGCTCGCCGACGTGCTCGCGCGCGAGGCCACCGACAAGGTCGACGGCATCCTGCTCGATCTCGGCGTGTCGTCGCCGCAGCTCGACGAGGCCGCGCGCGGGTTCTCGTTCTCGCGCCCGGGGCCGATCGACATGCGCATGGATCCGTCGCGCGGACCGACGGCGCTCGACCTGATCCGCGAGCTACCGGAGCTCGAGCTCGCGGAGCTCCTGCGCGACCTCGGCGAGGAGCGGCTGAGCAAGCGGATCGCGCGCCGGCTGAAGGAAGCCGTCCGCGGCGACGAGCTGGCGACGACGCTCGATCTCGCGAACGTCGTCGCGTCGTGCTTCTCGGCGGCCGAGCAGCGCCGCATGCGCATCCACCCGGCGACGCGCACGTTCCAGGCGCTGCGCATCGCGGTGAACGGCGAGCTCGACGAGCTGTCGGCGTTCCTCGACGGGTTTCCGGACCTGCTCGCGCCCGGCGGCCGCTGCGTCGTGATCTCGTTCCACTCGCTCGAGGATCGGCTGGTGAAGCGCCGCTTCCGCGATCTGGCGTGGACGTCGTCGCTGCCGCCCCAGTACGCCGCGCAAGCCGGCGAGCGCGTGCACGCGGTGTGCACGCCGGTGAGCCGGAAGGCGGTGTTCGCCGACGACGCCGAGACCGATGACAACCCGCGCGCCCGCTCGGCGCGCCTGCGCGCATGCCAGCGCACCGACGCGCCGAACCTCCCCGCCCACGCCCATCAGCCCAAGGGTCACTCGTGAAGCCCCGCGTCTACCGCCTGTTCCGGACCGAGACCGCCGCGCCGCCGTCGCGACGGACGATCACCGTCATGGTGCTGGTCGCGGCGATCATCACCGCGCTCGCGATCATGCGCGTGCAGTCGCGGCACGAGATCGTGCGGCTCGGCTACCAGCTGTCGAAGGTGAACGAGGACGTGCGGCAGCTGCGCGAGGCCGAGCGCAAGCTCGAGCTCGAGCGCGCGACGCTCACCAACCCGGCGCGCATCAACACGCTCGCCGCGGCGATGGGCATGGCGCCCGCGCCGGCGGCGGCGATCCGCGTCGTGCCGCGCGCGCAACCGGCGACGCCGATCGTCATGAGCGAAGCGCGTCCTTCGACGCCGCCGCTGCGCGGCGTCGCTCAGGACGACCGGGTGGCGCCATGAAGCCGAAGCTGCGCACGCCCGGGGTCTCGCCGGC
>JAIOII010001722.1 GCA_019912685.1 Kofleriaceae bacterium | reverse complement strand
GCGCGGATCGGCGCGGCGACGCTCATGACGCCGCTCCGGGGCGCGCGGCCCACGTCGCGTCGTCGATGCGCTCGAGGTCGTCGCGCGGCAGGCTCTCGAGCAGGCGCCAGCCGGTGGCGATCGTCTCGTCGATCGAGCGGCGGGTCGTGCCCTGCGCGATGAGCTCGCGCTCGAAGCGGTCGGCGAAGTGCAGCGCGCGGCGATCGCCGTCACCGAGGCCGGCCTCGCCGACGATCGTCGCCATCATCCGCGCCTCGCGGCCGCGCGCGTAGCTCGCGTAGAGCTGATCGGCCCAGCGCCGGTGCGTCGCGACGGTCTTGCCCTTGCCGATGCCGGCGTTCATGAGCCGCGACAGGGAGGGCAGGACGTCGATCGGCGGGAACACGCCCTGGCCGTGCAGATCGCGCCCCAGCACGATCTGTCCCTCGGTGATGTACCCGGTCAGATCCGGGATCGGGTGCGTGATGTCGTCGTCGGGCATCGTCAGGATCGGCAGCTGGGTCAGCGAGCCCGGGCGGTCGTGGAGGATCCCCGCACGCTCGAAGAGCGTCGCGAGGTCCGTGTACATGTACCCGGGGTAGCCGCGCCGGCCGGGCACCTCGTCGCGCGCGGCGGCGACCTGGCGCAGCGTCTCGCAGTAGTGGGCGACGTCGGCCATGACCACGAGCACGTGCATCCCGGCCTCGAACGCGAGGTACTCGGCCTGGGCGAGCGCGTAGCGCGGCGCGAGCAGCTGCTCGATCGTCGGGTCGCACGCCTCGTTCAGGTAGAACACGGTGCGCGCCAGCGCCGGCTTGTCGCGGAAGCGCTCGACGAACATGCGCGTCTCGCGCGCGGTGATGCCCATCGCCGCGAACACCACGGCGAACGGCTCGTCGCCGGCGGCGCGGGCGTGCTCGACGATCAGCGCGGCGAGCTCGAGCGCGGGCAGGCCGGCGCCGGAGAAGATCGGCAGCTTCTGACCGCGCACCAGCGTGTCGAGCCCGTCGATCGCCGAGATGCCGGTCTCGATGAAGTCCGACGGCGGGCTGCGGCGCGACGGGTTCATCGGCGCGCCCCACACGGGGCGCAGGGCCTCGCCGATCGGCGGCGGCAGCCCGTCGAGCGGCGCGCCGACGCCGCTGAGCGTGCGCCCGAGCAGCTCGCGGCCCACCGGCGCCTCCGCGGTCGCGCCGGTCAGCGTGATCGCCACGCGCGCGGGCGCGAGGCCGATCGGATCCTCGAGCACCTGGATGACGGTCACCGCCTGCCCGGCGTCGATGACCTGGCCGCGCCGCGTCGGCTGCCCGGGCTGGCGCAGCTCGACGATCTCGCCCATCGCCGCGCCGCGCGCGTCGTCGACGTAGAGGAGCGCGCCGGCGAGGCCGCGCGCGCCGTGGTGGGTGCGGGCGACGATCATTGTCGTTCCCTCGCGCCGGCTCGCCCTGCGGGCTCGGCCTCGTCGTCGCGGGCGCTACCCCGGAGCGCGCTTCGCGCGCGGCCCCGCTCCTCGTGGCTGGCGCTCGCAGGGCCGTCCTCC
>JAIOII010001721.1 GCA_019912685.1 Kofleriaceae bacterium | reverse complement strand
GCGGCGAGCTGGGCGGCGCCGCGCTCGGTGGTGCGCTCGCCGGTGAAGTCCTCGCCGAAGCTCAGCCCCGATTCGTCGGCCGCGCCGGCGCGCCCGAGCTCGAGCGTCGATTCCCCCGAGGGATCGCGGGCCGGGTCGTTCGGCAGCTCCGGCGCGAGGTCGATCGCCGGGTCGGGCGGATCGAGCCCGAACGCGGGCGGGAAGTTGATCTTCGCGTGCTGGAAGTCGCGGGTCCGGTCGTCGTCGCCGACCTCGCCCCACGCCCGCCCGCTGTTCGTCGGCTCGTCGCTGGCGCCCGCCGCGCCGGCCGCCGCTGCCGACGCGAAGTCGAGCGCCTTGCGCGTCGGCCCGACGAACCAGGTCGGCTCGCTCTCCGCGTCGAGCCCCCAGCCGTCGTCGATCGACTCCGCCCGAGGCTCGCCCTCGGGGACCTGGGGCGCCCACGCCCCGGCCCCGGCGCGCGCGCCGGCGATCGTCCGCTCCGCGCCGGGATCCAGCTTGGCGAACGAGCCGGTCTCCGTGGACTCCTGCGGGCTCTCCTCCTCGCCCGGGATGATCGAGATCTCGTAGTCGTCGCCGTCGTCGTCGTCGCCGCGGGCGAGCCCGAACGGGATGAGCATCTCGGCGAGCGCCTCGGTCGAGCCGCCCGAGAGCTCGTCGTAGTTCTGGCGCACGTAGTCGACGTAGCCGAGCGCGCGCGGCTCGTTGGGATCGACGGCGAGCGCGGCTTCCCACGCCGTGAGCGCGCCGTCGATGTCGCCGGCGCGGTACCGGTCGAGGCCGCGGGCGATCAGCCCGTCGATGTCGCCGAGTCCTGTCACTAGGCTCCGGTCTTCGACACCACCCCGCGGAACATGTTGAGGGTACGGCTCAACGCCTCCGTTCCCTCGGTCAGAGCCGCGAGGTCCTTCTGCGCGATGGCGCCGCGCACTCGCTCGATCACGCCGCGCGCCTTCTTGACCGCGTCCTGACCGAAGTCCGACCCGCTGATGATGTCCGACACGCGCGGGAAGAGCGCCTCGACCTCGTCGAGCACCTTCTCGGCGTTGTGGCGCGCGCGGTCGAACTCCTGACCGCTGCGCACCTCGACCATGTAGTCCTTGTTGGCCTCGACCATCTTCTTGAGCTCGTCCTCGGTGAGGCCGCTGGTCGCGGTCACCGTGATCGACTGCTCGAGGCCGGTCTCGAGGTCACGCGCGGTGACCGAGACGATGCCGTCGGCCGAGATGTGGAACGTCACCTCGATCTCGACCTCACCGCGCGGGGCGCGGCGCAGGCCGGTGAGGACGAACTCGCCGAGCAGCTCGTTCTCCTCGGCGCGATCGCTCTCGCCCTGCAGCACCAGGATCTTCACCGAGGTCTGGTTGTCCTTGACCGTGGTGAACACGTGCGACTTCGACGTCGGCACGGTGGTGTTCTGCTCGATGAGCTTGTGGAAGTAGCCACCGACGATCATGATGCCGAGCGAGTGCGGCGTGACGTCGAGGAGCAGGATCTCGTGCTTCTCGTCGGTGAGCGCCGACGCCTGGATCGCGGCGCCGAGCGCGACCACCTCGTCGGGGTGCACGCCCTTGCACGGCTCGAGGCCGAAGAACTCGGCGACGCGCTGCTGCACGAGCGGCATGCGGGTCATGCCGCCGACGAGGATGACCTCCTCGAGGTCGCTCTTCGAGACCTCGGCCTCCTCGAGCGTGCGCGAGCAGATGTCGATCGTGCGCTCGACGAGGTCGGCGGTCAGCTCCTCGAGCTTGTCGCGCGACAGCGTGGTCTGGAGGTGCAGCGCCTCGTTGCGGCCGGTCGAGATGATGAACGGCAGGTTGATCTCGGTCTCGCGCACGCTCGACAGCTCGCACTTGGCCTTCTCGGCCACGTCCTTGAGCCGCTGCAAGGCCATCTTGTCCTTGCGCAGGTCGATCTTGTGCTCGCGCTGGAACCCGGCGACCAGCCAGTCGATGATGCGGCGATCGAAGTCCTCGCCGCCGAGGAACGTGTCACCGGCGGTCGACATGACCTCGAACACGCCGTTACCGATCTCGAGGATCGAGATGTCGAACGTACCGCCGCCGAGGTCGTAGACCGCCACCCGGCGCTCCATCTGCTTGCCGAAACCGTAGGCGAGCGCGGCCGCCGTCGGCTCGTTGATGATGCGGATGACCTCGAGGCCGGCGACGCGACCGGCGTCCTTGGTCGCCTGGCGCTGCGCGTCGTTGAAGTACGCCGGCACCGTCACCACGGCCTTCTGCACCTCTTCGCCGAGGTACTCCTCGGTGATGAGCTTCATCTCCTGGAGGATGTAGGCGCTGATCTCGGGCACCGAGAACACCTGGTCGCGCAGCATGATGCGCACGTCGTCGTGGGGCCCCTCGACGATGCGGTAGGGGACCGTCTCGAGCGACTGGCGCACCGCGGCCGAGCCCCACTTGCGACCGATGAGCCGCTTGGCGGCGTACACCGTGTTCTCCGCGTTCGTGATCGCCTGACGCTTCGCGATATGCCCGACGAGCCGCTTGCCGTTCTCCGCGATCGCGACCATCGACGGCGTGGTCTTGTACCCGCCGCGATTGGGAATCACGACCGGCGTCCCGTCCTCCACGATCGCGACGCACGAGTTGGTGGTGCCGAGATCGATGCCGACGACCTTCTCAGTTGGCATGCGCCCCTAGTCTCGCAGGATTTCGGGGGAGTTTGCCAGTTAGGGGGCCCTACTACCCGCCCGGTAACCGTGTCAGGCGATGTCTGCGGGGCTCAGCGCACCAGGTCGGCCCGGACGGCGCGCAGATCGGCGGCCAGCTCCTTCATGAGCGTGTCGTTCTCGCTCTTCATCGCGAGCGCCATCACCAGCACCTCCTCCGCCGACTCGAGCTTCCCGAGCTGGTGGAGGACCTTGCCGAGGATGCGCGCCGTCGACGGATCGCTGCCGTCGAGCGCGGCCGCCTTCTTGGCGTAGTCCTCGGCCGCGCGGAGCTCGCCGGCGGAGAGCGCGCACACGGCGGCGCGGCGCAGGTACCGGGCCTGACCGTCGAGCTTCACGGCCGCGGCGAAGAGCTTGAGCGCCTGGGCGGGGTCGCCGGAGACCTCGGCGATGCAGGCGCGATCGAACAGCTCGGCCGCGTACTCCGCCGGCGTCTGCGGCGCGGTGGCGCCGGTGCCGGCCGACGAGCGACGCGCGGCGCCCTCGTCCGTGAGGTCGGTGTGGGCGCGCGACAGCGCCTCGAAGACCGTGTGCAAGCGGGCGAGGTAGCCGCCGAGCGACTTGCCGTAGAAGCGATCCGGGTGGAAGAGCTTCGAGCGCTCGAAGAACGCGCGCTTGAGCGCGCGCTTGTCCGAGCCGCGCGGCACGCCGAGGAGCGCCCACGGGTCGTTGGCGGCGACGAGGCGCAGGGCGGAGAGCACGCGCCGGCGATCCTCGAAGGGCAGCGCCCCGGGCTCGTCGAGGGCCGAGATCTCCGCGGACGTCGGATCGGTGAGCTCGGGGATCGGCGAGGAAGTCGTGACCGCGACGCGCACGCCGCGGGTGGTCTCGCCGGTGGCGGTGCGCGAGGGCGGCGGCGGATGGGACGGCGGCGTCGGCGTGCGGCCGACCGAAGGCGGCGGCGACGACGGCACGCCGGTCCGGGTGCGCGCGATCGACG
>JAIOII010001720.1 GCA_019912685.1 Kofleriaceae bacterium | reverse complement strand
CCGAGCGCGGCGCCGGCGCCGCGCTCGGCGCGGGGGGATGGAACGGCCTGCGCGCGCAGGACCTGACCGAGCAGGTCGAGAGCGCGAGCGGCGCCTGGAGCACGGACCTCGATCAGGCCGTCCAGGACGGCGAGGACGCCGACGCGCGCTTCCAGCTGCTCGTGCCCGTGGGCGGCGCGGCGGCGCTCTTCGGCCTGTTCGCGCTCGGTTTCGGCGAGGACTGGAGCACCGACCGGCGCGACGCGAGGGCGCTGACGCTGCGCATGGAAGGGGGCGCGCGATGATCCGCGCCGTCGTCCTCGGCGTCGCCGTCGGGGTCGCCGTCCTGGTCGCGGCGTGCTTCGAGCCCGACTACCCGCGCGGCCTCGCGTGCAGCTCGGGCGGAACGTGTCCCCCCGGTCAGGTGTGCAACGGCTTCGTGTGCGTCGCCGGTGGCGGCGTGATCGCACCGGATGGCGGCTTCGGCGAGGTCGACGGCGGTGGCGGCGTGTGTCAGCTCGCGCAGCAGACGGGCTGTCCGCCCGGCTACAAGTGCACGTTCACCGGCTCCGGCGTCCCGAACCAGGGCGAGTGCCGTCCCAACGGCTTCCTCGGCCTCGGCGAGGCGTGCAACGTCGACGCCTTCGGGAACGACGAGTGCGCAGCCGGCTCCCTGTGCGTCTTCAACGAGTGCACGGCCCTCTGCGCCGGCCTCGACAGCTGCTTCTCGACGCACGCGTGCGTCGACGCGGTCGGCTACAGCGTCTGCCTGCGGCGGTGCGACCCCCTCGCCCAGGACTGCGCGCCGCCCGCGGAAGGGCCGGCGCCGAGCTGCTTCGTCACGCCGACCGGCAGCGCCTGTGCGGTGCCGTCGCGTTACCTCGACGAAGGCGCCGAGTGCAACGCGTTCAACGACTGCCGCGGTGGGTTCTCGTGCGCCGGCGGCTTCTGCCGGCGCAACTGCGACGTCCGGTCGCCCAGCGGCGATCCGGGCAGCTGCCCGACGAAGCAGCTCTGCTCGTCGGTCACCGATCCGTACGGAGTGTGCCTGTGACCGCCGCGGTCCGGATCCTCGCGCTCGCGTGCGCGCTGAGCGTGTCGGCGGTCGCGGCGCCCGCGGCGTACGCCGACGACGCCAAGGCGCAGAAGCGCGAAGCGCAGCGTCACTTCGACGCCGGCAAGCGCTTCATCAAGCAGAAGTCGTTCGACGAGGCGATCGCCGAGCTGCAGCGCGCGTACGAGCTCGACCCGCGCACCGAGCACCTCTACAACCTCGCCGTCGCGCACCATCTGAAGGGCGACGCCGAGCAGGCGATGAAGTTCTACCGCGCGTTCCTGGCGGAGTCTCCGTCGGGCAAGGCGGCGCGGGACGCGCAGCGCTTCCTCTCCAAGCTCGAGGCCGCGGAGGCCGAGCGCCAGGCCAAGCTCGCCGCCGAGCGCGCGGAGGCGGACAAGCTCGCGGCCGCCGAGGAGCAGCGCGCGGAAGAGGCGCGCCGCGTCGTCCAGGCCACCGCGCGCGCGGAAGAGGCGGA
>JAIOII010001719.1 GCA_019912685.1 Kofleriaceae bacterium | reverse complement strand
GTCCACGCTCGCCGCGCATGGAGCCACGCCACATGACCTCGCGCCCCTTCCTCGTCGCCGCGAGCTACCTCGAGAACCGCCGCCGCATGCGCGCCGGGCGCGAGGATCTCCTGCCGCTCTACTTCATCTGGACCACGCTGCGGCCCTGCAACTTCCGCTGCTCGTACTGCGACGACCACCGCGGCGCGCGCTACCCGGAGCTCGACGGCCACGGCAAGCTCGACACCGACGGCGGCCGGCGCCTGCTCGAGGTGATGCGCACGCGCGCGTCGAGCGTGTACTTCGCCGGCGGCGAGCCGACCCTGCGCAAGGACCTGCCGGTCCTGGCCCGCGCCGCGCGCGATCTCGACTACTACCCGATCGTCGTCAACAGCAACGGCAGCCTGTTCCACCGCCTGCTCGTGCAGCCGGCGTGGCGCACGTTCCTCGCCGACGTCGACATCGTCGTCATCAGCCTCGACGCGCTCGACCTCGGCCTGCTCGCCACGATGTGGCGGACCCGGCACCCCGAGGACGTCGTGCGCAACCTCCTCGTCCTGCGCCGGCTCGCCGACGCGCAGCGCGTGAAGCTGATGGTCAACTGCGTGATCCAGCCCGGCCTCGTCGCCGAGGCGCGCGCCGTGCTCGACCTGGCGGAGGAGCTCGGCATCTGGTTCTGCCCCGTGCCGCGCAACATCGGCCCGCGCATCGATCCCGAGCTCCAGGCCGATCCGGCGTACCCCGGCTTCGTCGACCACCTGCTCGCGCGCCAGCGCGCCGGCGCGCGCATCACCGGGTCGGTGCGCATGAACCAGCGCCTGCTCACGGCGGCGCCGTTCGACTGCCGCAACACGCTCAAGCCGCACGTCGATCACGACGGGCGGCTCGCGTGGCCGTGCAAGGCGAGCGTGAACGTCGAGCCCGAGTGGATCGACGTGCTCGCGCACGATCACGTCGACGCGATCTGGGCCGAGGGCTGCCGGCGCCGCGATCCGACCGGCTTCCACGGGCAGGGGCCGGCGCAGTGCGGCGGCGACTGCAACTGGGCGCAGAACTACACCACCGACGAGTACGTCCACGGGCTCGCGCACCCGCTCCACCTGCTCGGCACCGTCGCCGGCTTCCTGGGCGCGCGGCGATGACGTCGCGCCGGACCGGCGACCTCGCGTTCGCCGTCGATGCCGCCGCGGTCGCGCTCGTGGCGCTCGCGATCTGCGTGGCCGGCGACCGGCTCGCCGTGATGACGGTGATCGTGCCGGCGGTCGTCGTCGCGCGCTTCGTCGCGTGGGGCGCGCTGCCGCGGGCCGAGCGCGACCTCGCGCTGCCGGCGGAGCTCGCGCTGTTCGCGATCGCCACGCTGGTGGGCTCGGTCAACGACTGGAACACGGTGAGCCGGCACCGCGTCTACGACTACAACGTCCCGTCCGATCTCGGCAGCCTGAGCTCGATCCCGACGTGGATGTTCCTCTACTGGGGCCTCATCCTGCGCTTCGTCCTCACCGTGTTCCACTTCCGGCGCGCCGGCGTCACGCGTGCGCCCGACCAGGTGTGGCTCGGGCGCGCGGTCGTATCGGCGCCGGCGCGCATCGCGGTGCTGGTCGCGCTCGCGGTCGCCACGCGCCAGACCATCTACCGCTGGTTCGACGACCCCGTGGCGTCGTGGCTGCCCTTCGCCGCCGCGCTGGGCGTGGCGGCGCTGGTGCTGCGCCCCGATCGCGCGCGCGTGCGGCTCGTCGCCGTGGTCATGGTGGTCGGCCCGGCGGTCGAGGCGCTCCTCATCGGCGTCGGACACCTGCACGCGTACCGCCTCGGCTGGTTCGCCGGCGTGCCGCTGTGGATCGTGCTGTGGTGGGGGCTGGCCGCGCTCATCTGGTCGGAGCTCGTCGATCGCGCGACCGACGCGATCGCCGCGATGATGACGACGGTCAAGTCCGCCCCCGGATGACGGTGCGACCGTGCGGGCGTGCGCCAGGGCCGCTGCTCCCCGTTCATCTCGCTCGTCCTCGTCGCGCCGGTCGCCCTGGTCGCCGCGTTGCCCCGCGGCGCGCGCGCCGACGAGCGCACGGTCGATGTCGTGCGCGAGACGTTCCCCAGGACCAGGGGCTGGTTCAAGCTGGTCGCGGACGCGCGCTTCGTCACCGCCGCAGACGGCAGCCTGACCCCGGACTTCGCGTCGCTCACCCACCCGCGCGTGCGCGCCGAGGACGGCGCGGGCTTCTCGCTCGAGCCGCGCTTCCCCGCGCTGGCGACGGGCGCCGTGCACGTCGGCAGCTCCGCCGATCCGCGACGCCTCTACCTCGAGCTGACCGCGCGCGACGCCGCGCCGGTCGCGGCGCGCGTCGAGGACGGGCTCGTCGTCTACCCGGGCGCGTTCGCGGACACCGACCTCATCTTCAAGGCGACGCCGACGCACGTCGACGAGTACCTCGTCTTGCGCAGCCGCGCCGCCCCGACCACGTGGCGCTACGCGGTGGCGCGCGGGCCCGGCATCGCGCGGCTGCGCCAGGCCGGCAGCTTCGTCGAGGCGATCGACGGCGACGGCCATCCGTGGCTGCGCGCCGGCCGGCCCGTGGCGTTCGACACGCGCGGCGGCCGCGCCGAGGGCACGATCACCGTGGTCGGCGACGAGCTCGTCGTCGCCATCGACACCCGCGCGCTCGAGCCGCCGATCCTCGTCGACCCCGACTGGCGCTCGACGGGCGACATGGCGCACGGGCGCTTCTACAACCGCGTCAACATCCTCACCGACGGGCGCATCGCCGCGAGCGGCGGCTGCTCGGCGTCGGTGTGCAGCGGCGACCTGCGGCTGCCGGCGTGCCCGACGGTGGTCGGCGCGGTCGAGGCGCTCGATCTCGCGAGCCGCACGTGGTCGCAGGTCGGGCAGTCGCGCCCGCGCTTCTTCCACGCCGCCGAGGTGCTCGTCGACGGCCGTCTCTTCGTCGCCGGCGGGTGCACCAGCAGCGACTGCAGCGCCGTCACGAGCTCGGTCGAGACCTGGGCGGGCGGCACGTTCACCGATCGCCCAGGTCTCGACCGAGCTCGTGACGGCGCTGCAGTCGCTGCTGGTGCACCCGCCGGCGACGAAGAGACGGCCGTCGACGAGCACCTCGGCGGCGTGGAAGAAGCGCGGGCGCGACTGCCCGACCTGCGAC
>JAIOII010001718.1 GCA_019912685.1 Kofleriaceae bacterium | reverse complement strand
GCGCGAGCTTGCCGACGGGCTGCACGGTCTTGCCGCTCATCGTCCAGCGGTAGAACTGGAACGGCGTCGGCCTCCAGCGCCGGTTCGCCGAGCTCGCGCCCGCGATCCCGCTCTTCCCCAACCCGCTCTGGGGCGAGTTCTCGACCCGCCGCTTCGTCGGCTTCCCCGACGCGACGAACCCGTACGCCCGGCTCTCGCCCAACGCCGAGCCGGACGCGCTGCTCGTGCTCACCGCCGTCGAGCCGCGGGAGGCCGAATGAGCCGGCTCGTCCTCGCGCGGCTCGGCTTCTACCTCGTCGCGGCGTGGGCGGCGCTCACCCTCAACTTCCTCGTCCCGCGCCTCATGCCCGGCGACGCGACGACGGTGATGGCCGGCCGCATGTCGGCGTCGGCGTCGCCCGAGCAGATCGCCGCGATGCGGGCGGCGTTCGGCGACACCGACGCGCCGCTGCACGAGCAGTACGTCACGTACCTCGGCGACCTCGCGCGCGGCGACCTCGGCCGCTCGACGTCGCAGTACCCGGCGCGCGTCGTCGACGTCATCGCGACCGGCCTGGTGTGGACGCTCGCGCTCGGCGGGGTCGCCCTCGTCCTCAGCTTCGTGCTCGGGACGGCGCTCGGCGTGCTCGCGGCGTGGCGGCGCTCGGGCTGGCTCGACGCCGTCCTGCCGCCCGTGCTCGCCCTGTCGGGCGCGTTCCCCTACTTCTGGCTCGCGATGCTCGCGCTCCACCTGTTCGGCTTCACGCTCGGCTGGACGCCGCTCCGTCACGCGTATTGCGATCACCTCGAGCCGGGGTGGAGCCTCCGCTTCGCCGTCGACGTCGTCCAGCACGCCGCGCTGCCGGCGCTCACGATCGTCGTCGCCACGATCGGCGGCTGGCTCCTGTCGATGCGCAACACGATGATCGGCGTCCTCGGCACCGAGCAGATCACGCTGGCGCGGGCCAAGGGCCTCTCGTCGCGGCGCGTCTTGTGGGCGTACGCCGCGCGCAACGCGATCCTGCCCAACCTCACGTCGTTCGGCATGGCGCTCGGCTTCGTGCTCGGCGGCTCGCTGCTCACCGAGATCGTCTTCTCGTACCCCGGCACCGGCTACCTGCTGATCCAGGCGGTGCGCACGCAGGACTACCCGCTGATGCAGGGGCTCTTCCTCGCCATCACCCTGGCGGTGCTCGCCGCCAACTTCCTGGTCGACCTGCTCACGCTGGCGCTCGACCCGAGGACGCGGCCCCATGCGTAGCGCCAAGGCGATCACGGGCCTCGTCATCCTCGCCGCGTTCGCGATGATCGCGCTCGTCGGACCGTGGCTCTGCCCCGACGCGGCGCTTCCCGTCGGGCGCCCGCTCCAGGAGCCGTCGTGGTCGCACTGGTCCGGCACGACCGGTCAGGGCCAGGACGTCCTCGCGCTCACCCTCGCCGGCACGCGCGGCACGCTCGTCGTCGCGTTCCTCGTCGGCGCGCTGGTCACGTTCGCCGGCGCGCTCGTCGGCGTCACCGCCGGCTACCTCGGCGGCCGCGTCGACCGCGCCCTCTCGTTCCTGTCGAACGTCTTCCTCGTCATCCCGGGCCTGCCGCTCGCGATCGTCCTCGCCGCGTACCTGCGCCCGGGCGCGGCGAGCCTGGTCGCGGTGCTCGTGCTCTCGGGCTGGGCGTGGCACGCGCGCGTCTTCCGCGCGCAGGCGCTCACGCTGCGCCGCCGCGACTACGTCTCGGCCGCGCGCATCGCCGGCGAGCGCCACGCGCGCGTCATCGTCGCCGAGCTCCTGCCCAACATGACGTCGCTCCTCGCGGCGGCGTTCATCGGCGCCACGACCTACGCCCTCGGCGCGATGGTCGGCCTCGAGTTCCTCGGCCTCGGCGATCTCGGCGCCGTGACGTGGGGCTCGAACCTCTACTGGGCGGCGAACGACGCCGCCCTCCTCACCGGGTCGTGGTGGGTCTTCGTCCCCACGGGCATCGCGATCGCGCTCGTCGGCTTCGCGCTCGTCATGCTGAACGCCGCGCTCGACGAGCTGACCAACCCGCGGCTGCGCCCGCGCACGGCGTCCGCC
>JAIOII010000176.1 GCA_019912685.1 Kofleriaceae bacterium | reverse complement strand
GCCAGCGGCGCACCGCGGTCGCGTCGCCGCCGCCCTCCTCGCCGACCATCGGGATGTCGGGCGTGAGCGCGGCGAGGCGCGCGCGGATGAGCTCCTCGGCGCGCGTGTCCCACTCGGTCACGAGGTCGCGCGGGTTGCTCTTGCCGCGCACGTCGGCGGCGCGCACGCCGCGCTCCTGCGCGGCGTGCGCGCGATGGCGAGGGCGTCGTCGAGCTCGGTGGCCATGGCCGAGCCGCGCCTCAGAGATCGAGGCGCATCGCGACGAACTTCGAGTCCGTCGACGAGCGGAAGGAGGCGGTGTCGGCGACGGCCGGCGATACCGTCGAGCGGTCGACGACGCGGAAGCCGAGCTTGGCGCCGAAGAAGTCGCTCGCGGTCTCGGTGAGGAGGTAGATGCGGCGGCAGCCGCGGTGCCGCGCCCACTGCACCGCGACGTCGGCGAGCAACCAGCCGAAGCCGGTCCCGCGCGCGTCCGGATGGACCGCGAGGCTGTGGAGGATCGCGTCCTCGCCGACGACGTCGAGCGCGACCACGCCGTCGACCCCGCGCTCGTTGCGCAGGTAGAAGTAGTGGCCGTAGTTCTCGTCCGTCGCCCCGGCGGCGGACAGGTGGACCTTCTCGAGCAGCGCGCGCACGCCCGCCATGTCGGCGCGGCGCGCGGGGACGACGGGGTCGCCGATCTCGTCGAGCAGACGATCGTGCAGGCCGTCGAAGCTGCCCGACGAGAGCACCACCACCACGTCGCCCGGCGCGGCCGCCCCGGCGACGTGCTTCACGGCCGCGGCGGTCTCGGTGATGTGCGTCGCCTTGGTGCCGTGGCGGTGCAGGTCGAGCGCCAGGCGCTCGGGATCGAAGCGCTCCTCCTTGGGGATGCGCGTCGGGTCGTAGAGCCTGCCGACGACGACCTCGTCGGCGTGCGCGAACGCGGCGACGAACTCCTCCTGGAACGTGCGGCGCCGCGACGTCGCGGAGCGCGGTTCGTACACGGCGATCACGCGGCGCTTCGGGAAGCGGCGGCGCACCGCCCTGAGCGTCTCGCGCACCGCCGTCGGGTGGTGCGCGTAGTCGTCGAGCACCCAGACGCCGGAGGCGATGCCGCGCAGCTCGAGGCGCCGGCGCACGCCGGCGAAGCTGGCGACGGCGCGGCGCACGATCTCGACCTGCACGCCGCGATCGACCGCGACCGCGATCGTGGCGAGCACGTTGGCGACGTTGTGGCGGCCGACGAGCAGGGTCTCGAAGCGGCCGAGCTGCTCACCGCGGCCGACGACGTCGAACGCGACGCGCCCGTTCTTCAGGTACTCGAGGTTCTCGGCGCGCCAGGTGAGGTCGGGGGGCGGCTCGCCGTCCTCGACGACCGCGTAGGTCTCGACGCGGCAGGCCGCGTTCTTGGCCAGGGCCAGCGCCTCGGCCGACTCGTGGCACACGACGAGAAGGCCGTCGGCGGGCAGGAGCGCGACGAAGCGGCGGAACGTGTCGCGGACCGCGTCGATCGACTCGAAGATGTCGACGTGGTCGAGCTCGACCGACGTGAGCACGGCGGTACGCGGACGGTAGTGGAGGAACTTCGAGCCCTTGTCGAAGAAGGCGGTGTCGTACTCGTCGCCCTCGACGACGAACTCGGCGCCCGTGCCGAGGTGCCAGCCCTGCCCGAGCGCGATCGGCACGCCGCCGACGAACAGGCCGGGGTCGCGGCCGGCCTCCATGAGGATGTGCGCCAGCATCGACGTGGTGGTCGTCTTGCCGTGCGTGCCGGTGATGACGATCGGGTGGCGCTGCGCGAGGAGCTGCTCGCCGAGGACGGCGGGGAACGACGTCAGCGGGATGCCGGCGGCCTGCGCCGCGGCGACCTCGACGTGGTCCTTGCTGTTGACGTTGCCGACCACGACCGTGTCGGGCTGCCAGGCGAGGTTGTCCGCCGAGAAGCCCTCGAACACGGGGATGCCCAGGGACGCCAGCTGCTCGCTCATCGGGGGGTAGACCGCGGTGTCCGAGCCCCGGACGTCGTGCCCGGCGGCGCGCAACAAGCCCGCCACCGCACCCATGCCGGTGCCGCCGATCCCGATGAAGTGAACCTTCACAGCCGCGGGAACGTATACGCAGACTCCCCGGGGCGTAAAGACACCCCTTGCTGACTTTTGCGGCGGGGTCGCGGGCCGCGGTAAGCTGGATACCCGACAGGGGAGCCATGGGAGACGAGTCCACCCCGGAGCGACGACGGCACTTCCGCGGCAAGGCACGCGCCGGCCGTCGGATTCGCGTGCGCTACCGCGCGCGCGGCAGCGAATCGTGGCTGCCCGCCGAGACCCGGAACATCGGGATCGGAGGCGCGTTCATCCTCGGCGCGGAGCTGGCGGTGAAGTCCGAGATCGACATGGAGATCGACGTCGCCGGGCGCGAGGCGCCGCTGCGGCTCGGCGGCGAGGTGCGCTGGTGCGCCGACGGCAACGGCAGC
Source organism: Kofleriaceae bacterium (assembly GCA_019912685.1). Classification (GTDB taxonomy): domain Bacteria; phylum Myxococcota_A; class Polyangia; order Haliangiales; family Haliangiaceae; genus UBA2376. The sequence continues at coordinate 417 of JAIOII010000176.1, read as the reverse complement.
GATCCGGTGGGCATCGGGGTGCAGTTCCTCGACGTCGACATCGACGTGCTCCTGGAGCTGAACAGCTACCTGGCGACGCTCACGGGGACGGAGGGCGGCGAGACGTGATGGCGGTTGTCGCGGTCGTGGTCGGGGTGGCGCTGGTGCTCGCGAGCCCGGAGGAGGTGCTGGCAAGGCTGCAGGGTCACACGGCGCGGATCGTGGGTGACGAGGTCGTGATCGACGACGTCGCGGGCGAAGGGAAGCCGCTGGTGGGGGTCGTGGAGCGGAGAGGAAAGGCGCTGTGGTTGGTGAGCGAGGACAGAGCGTGGGAGCTGAGAGGACCGCTCGCGCGGCCGCGGATCGCCGGGCCTGGGTATCGCGTGTGGGTGCTGGGCGAGAGGCGGGGCGAGGTGGTGGTCGCGAGGAGGTTGGGGG
>JAIOII010001717.1 GCA_019912685.1 Kofleriaceae bacterium | reverse complement strand
CGACCGCGCCCGGCCCGAGGTCGCGCTCGATCACCCGGGCGAGGCGATCGATCGTGTCGTCCCACGTCGCGCCGACCGGGACCTCGAGCGCGCGCGCTCCCAGCGCGGCCGGCAGCGACGCCTCGACCTCGCGCCACGAGGCCGGCGTCTGCGCGAAGCCGTGGAGCAGCGCGAGCACGAGTGGACAGTGCAGTTGCCGTGGCCACTCCGCAAGCGCCTTCAACTGCTCTGAAATCCTGGTCCGACCTCTGGCAAGCGTCTTGCTCGGGAGGTCGGACCATGCGAGTCCTCCCCCTCGTGGTGGTCGCGGCGTCCGCCTGCTCGACGACCCTCGGCGACCTCGACACGCGCGGCGACGCCGACGCGATCGACGCCTACCTGCGCGGTCTGCCTCACCTGCCGACCGAGGAGCCCGGGGTCGCCCAGGGCGACCGCTCCGTGCCCGCGCGCCAGGGCGACTACCAGTGCACCACGCAGTCGCTCAGCGAGACGCGGCAGTTCGATCGCATCGTCGCCTATGCCGCCAACTCGGACGCGCTGTGGCCCGGCGCGATCGTCGCCGGCGACTCGGTGTACGACGGCCTGTTCGCGCAGGTCGGCTTCGAGCGCGATCCGCTGACCGTGTCGGTCTCGCTCGAGAACCTCGCGGGGCGGAAGTCGGCCGTCCTCGAGGAGCCGAGCCTCGCGAGCTACCGCGAGGCGCTCGCCACGATCCTCGACAGCGAGCTCGACGGCGCGACGCCCGCCAACATCTACTCCGAGATCGAGGAGGTCCACTCGCAGGAGCAGCTCGCGCTCGCGCTCGGCGCCGAGGTGTCGTGGCTCGGCTCGGCGGCGAGCATCGCCGCGTCGTTCGACTTCCAGGAGGAGGAGACGCGCAGCCGCTACCTGGTGAAGTTCACGCAGGCGTACTACACGGTCGATCTCGACGCGCCCGCGCGCCCGAGCGACGTCTTCGCCGGCAGCGTGACGCTCGCCGACGTGCAGGCCAAGGTCGACGCCCGGAACCCGCCGCTCTACGTCGCGTCGGTCACGTACGGCCGCATGGTCGTGTTCACCTTCGAGTCCGCGTACTCGGCGGAGGAGCTGAACGCCGCGCTCGAGTTCGCGTACGCCGGCGGCGTCGACGTCTCCGGCGACGTGTCGGTCACGTACAAGGACATCATCTCGAGCTCGCGCATCACCGCGTTCATCCTCGGCGGCTCGGGCGGCGAGGCGGCGCGCACGATCGACAGCTACGAGGCGCTCATCGCGTTCATCAAGGACGGCGGCAACTACGCGCGCGAGTCGCCGGGCGCGCCCATCGCCTACAAGCTCGCCTACCTGAAGGACAACGCGCCGGGGCGGCTCTCGCTCACGACCGACTACCACGTCACCGACTGCGTGCGCGTGAGCCAGCGCATCAAGGTCACGCTCGTCAACCTGCGCGTCGAGAGCGCGGGCGGCGACGCGGGCGGCGACCTCGAGCTGTTCGGCCGCGCGTGGGCCCACGGCACGTCGGCGGCGACGCTGCTCGACAAGACGCCCGGCACGCACGTCGTCATCCGCGAGGGCACGGCCTGGCCGCAGGGCGCGTTCGTCTCCGAGGCGATCCTCGACGTGCGCCCCGAGCCGGGCGCCGCGATCGAGCTCGGCGCCGACCTCTGGGACTACGACCCGATCGGCGGCGACGATGCGATGGGCCGCGAGGTCGCGCGCGCCGCCTTCGAGGCCGGCTGGCGCCGCGACGTGACCGTGCTGCTCACCGGCGACGGCGCGCGCGTCACCGCGACCTTCCGGCTCCAGCCCATCTGACCTGATGATGACCCGTCGCCCGCCCACAATTACCCGCGGGAGGGATGATCCGCGAAAAGCAGCTGTGGCACGATCGCGCCATGCTCAAGCGCATGCTCCTCGCGACCCTTCTCGTTTCCGGCGCCGCCAGCCCGCTGGTGGCCTGTGGTGGCAGCCAGAAGGACGTCGAGGTCAAGGGCAAGGAGACCGAGACCGCGAAGCTCGCCGGTGACTGGGAAGGCACCTACGAGGGCCGCGAGTCGGGTCGCAGCGGCACCGTGAAGTTCTCGCTCCAGCTCGGCCGCCACACGGCCGAGGGCGAGGTCTACATGGGCGGCGAGACCCCCCTCAACATCCAGTTCATCGAGGTCGAAGGCGGGCAGATCCAGGGGACCATCGCCCCGTATACCGATCCGAACTGCGATTGCCAGGTCGAGACGAGCTTCCTCGGCATCGTCACGGGTGACGAGATCAAGGGCGAGTTCTCGACGAAGGTCGGGGCCACCGGCCAGATCCAGACCGGGACGTGGCAGGTCAGCCGCACGGCGAAATAGCCCCTTGAGCGCTGTTCATGACGATTTTCTGCTGATCTCGTCGGCAGGGGCGTAGCATTTATCGTGTGAGATCTGCCGCTCCATCTGACGTGCTGACAGGCGGCCTCGGCCGCGTCCTCGACATCTGGCGCGATCGTTTCGACGGCGCCGCCGACCTCCTGCACGGCGTCCTCCGCCTGCAGCTGAGCGATGTGGCCGGCACGGCGCCGCCGTCGTCGTCGCCGGAGTCGCGGCGCGCGTACGACGCGATCCGCGGCTACTACGACAACGTGCGCTACGCGATCCTGTCGCCGACCGCGATGGTGTGGGGCACGGTCTCGAACGCGCTGCGCGTCGCCGCCGGCGTCGACAGCGTCACGCCGATGCAGAAGCAGGTGTTCGCGTTCGCGGAGGCGTCGCTCGCCGCGTTCGTGCGGGCGGCGCACCACGACACCGCGGTCGCCGAGGCGCTCTGCAACGCGTTCCGTCCGATGCCATCGGCGTCGTGCCAGACGCTCGCGGCGCTCCTCGATCCGCACCTCGACGCGCGCCGCCTCGACGGCCCGATGATCCTCTCCGTCGTGCGCGTGCTCGGCAACGAGGGCCCGCTGACGTCGACCGAGGCGCCCGCCGCGCGCACGCTCGAGAGCGTCGGCCTGGTGAACGCCGCGTTCACCGGCATCCGCGGCCGCGCGTAGCGTCGCCGCTCGGCGCCCGCGCGTCGATCACCGCACCGTTCAGTGGAAGTACATCCGCGCGAAGTACTTCCGGTCGGCGCCGACCTGTGTCCAGCCGGCGACGATCGCGCCGACCACGTCGACGGCGACGTCCTCGCAGTGGGTGCCCAGCGCCTCGCGGGTCCAGACCGGTGAGCCGTCGCCCTTGATCTTGCGGAGCGTGCAGCCGGTGCTCGTGTCGTACGCGACGTAGATCGCGCCGGTCTCGGGCTCGATCGCGACGTCGGGGTGGATGTCCCCGGCGGACGGGTACGTGCGCGTCCAGACCTCGGCCAGGTCCGACGTGTAGCGGCGCACGACCAGGTTGCCGGTCGTCCAGCCGGCGACCACGAGGTCGCCGCCGGCCTCCGTGCCGTAGGCGGCGACGCTCGAGGCGAGCATCATGCCGGTGACGGTGGTCGGGGTCACGAGCGCCCCGGTCGCGGCGTCGATCTTGCCGAGCCAGCCGGTCTGGTTCGCCAGCGCGCCGGCGACCCACAGGACGTCGGCGTCCCACGTGGCGCCGAGGGCCACGCCCTGTGGCGTGGTCGCGTCGAGGAGGTAGTCGGGCGTCGCCGAGCCCGCGGGCCAGCGGCCCCACGACATGTTCGCGCCGTGATCGCCGACCATGTACACGCGGTTCATGGGGTCGTGGCAGATGCCGTTCGCGCGATCGACGCCGGCGCCGGTGAGCACCTGGCGCGTGGGCTCGGTCTGGAGGTCCATCGGCGAGAGCGAGAGCGTCGCGTCGCCGTTCTCCTCGCCCGCGACGGCGACCATGCGGTCGGCGGCGATCGAGACGTCGAGCGAGCGGCGCGTTGCCGGCCCGAAGGTGGCGCCGCCGGCGTCTCCG
>JAIOII010001716.1 GCA_019912685.1 Kofleriaceae bacterium | reverse complement strand
CTCGCCGACAACCTCGCGGCCGACAACCTCCCAGCCGACTCCACCCCGCCGAACCCCGACGGCGACTACGCCGCCGACGACCACGCCCACGTTGACGGCCCGTGACCACCGACGGAGGGCGTCAGGCGATCCCGGCGTCCGTCAGCTAGCCCGAGCGCGCATGTCGGGTGCCCAGGAGCAAGCTCGTCCCATCGCCCCGCTGTCAGGGGCACCTGGTACAACAGTGCCGGAATCAAGATGGTGAAGCGGAGCAAGGCGAGGCGGCGGGCGGTCCAGCTGACCCTCGACCAGGCCCGAAGGCCGACGGGGCACGGTGGGTGGCGGCCCGGTGCCGGGCGTCCGCGCGGGCGCAAGACGGTTTCGCACGATGCGCGGGAGGAGCTCGAAGCGAAATTCCCGCTGCACGTGACGTGGCGGATCCGGGACGGCGTGGCGTCGCTCCGGCGCGAGGCCGTGCTCGACGTCGTGCGGGCCAAGCTCGCCGCGCACGCGCGCGGAGACGCGTTCCGCGTGGTCGAGTTCAACGTCCTCGGCAATCACCTGCACCTCGTCGTCGAGGCGGGCGGCAAGGAGGCGCTCGCGCGCGCGCTGCAGGGGCTCGCCGTGCGCCTCGTGCGCGCCATCAACAAGGCGCTGGGACGCAAGGGCGACCTGTTCACCGAGCGCTATCACGCGCGCGCGCTGCGCACGCCGCTGGAGGTTCGGAACGCGTTGCGCTACGTGCTGCTGAACGCGCGGCACCACGCGGCCGACCGCGGCAAGAAGCTCGCGCGCGACTGGGTCGACCCGTACTCGAGCGGCCCGTGGTTCGACGGGTGGCGCGAACCGATCAGGAGCGACGCGCCGTGGCTCGAGCGACTCAGGAAGCAGGAACGCCCGACCGCCGCCGCGCGCACCTGGCTGCTCGCGCGGGGCTGGCGCAAGCACGGCCTCCTCGCCTTCGACGAGGTGCCCGGTCGCCGAGACTCGAACGCCGTGCCCGCCGCAGTGGCTGCTGGTCGTCGTGATCGTAATCGTGGTCGCGGTCGTGGTCGGGGTCGGGGTCGTGAACCCTGACGGCGACCGGCGACGTCGACAGCGACGGCGACGGCAAGCTGACGGCGGCGGCAAGCTGACGGCGACGGCAAGCTGACGGCGACGGCAAGCTGACGGCGACGGCGACGGCAAGCTGACGGCGACGGCGACGGCAAGCTGACGGCGACGGCGACGGCGACGTGGCCGAACTCCCTTCGACGCTCGAATCCGGTGATGCCCCGTGCCCGACCGCCCGCTCAGCCCGCGACGCGCCAGGCGATGCCGGGGTAGTCGACGACGAGGCCGTCGGCGTCGAACAGGATGTCCTCCTCGAAGCTGCCGTCGGCGAGCTCGAAGTGGATGATCGCGCGGTCGCCCCGCCGCTCGCGGAACGAGTAGCGCTGGCGCGACGCCAGGACGGCGAGATCGGGCACGGACACCCACGCCGTCACGATCTCGACCGGCCCGGCGGCGAGCCCCCCGCCCGCCAGGAGCCCATGGCGCAGCACCGGCATCGTGTTCGTCAGGGGCGACAGCGCGAGGTCGCAGTCGAGCGCCCCGCGCAGCAGGTCCGGGTCCACCCCCTCCCCGCTCCACTCGCCCCACTCGGTGCGCCGCAGGTCGAGGCGCTGCTGCCACCCGTGCCCCCGCACGCTCACGTGCAGCCGCGTCGTCACGTAGTCCGCGCCGGTCTCGAGCGCGTACTCGAGCCGGTACGGTTCGCCTTCGGTGTCGCGGCGCCCCTCGACCCCGAGGGCGATCCCCGTGCACGACATCCGACCGTCCTCGAACGTCACCTCGGCCAGCTCCGACCCGTGCGGCTCGTCCTTCGCCCACAGGACGACGCGCGACCGCTTGCCGCCAGGCGTGGGCGTCGTCACGAACGAGCCTCGCTCGGCCAACGAACCGCCGCGCCGCGGGAACGGTAACCGGATGCCATCGCCCCCAGTCTATGCCGCCCGGAATAGGAAACCTGACCAGACGTGTCCAAACCGGCCGGCATCGATCGTCGTGCAGACATGGCCGATCTTCACACTTCTTCATTCCATGCCAGACATCCGGACACGGGGATCATGCAGAGTCGCACCATGAGATTGGTTTGCGCTGCGCTGGCCGCAGCCTTCGTCGCAGTTCCGGGCGGAGCGCTCGCCGAGCAGCAGCCGCCGCCTGAGCAGGAACC
>JAIOII010001715.1 GCA_019912685.1 Kofleriaceae bacterium | reverse complement strand
GGCCAGGTCGCCGCGCTTCAGCAGCGAGAACAGGACCTTCTTCACGCCCGGCAGGATCCCGGTCATCGGGCAGACGACGATCCGCCCCAGGCCCGATTCGTGGAGCAGCCCATGAACCTTGTCGAAGATCTCGGCGACCTTGTCGAGCATCACCTGCGTGTCCCACGGCTTGGTGAGCGTGCCGTCGGCGCCGACCTGTGCGCCGCGCGCGGCGTCGTACGGCGCCGAGTTGCCGCACAGGATGACGACCGGAACCTCCGCCATCGCGGGATCCGACTTCAGCGCCTGACACAGGTCATAGCCGGTCTTGCCCGGCATGACCGCGTCGGCGAGGACGAGGTCGGGACGCTGCCCGCGCGCCTTTTCGAGCGCCTCGTCGGCGGAACGCGCGCCGACGTACGTGTAGTCGGTGCCGCGGAAGGTGATCTCCGCCACCGTCTGCATGGTCACGCTGTCGTCAGCGCAGAGAATGACCTTGGTCATGCCGATGCTCCAATTGACGTGCCGCGCGAGGTCGCTGGACCCCGGTGCGACATTCGATTCGTAACACGTCCTCGGCGGCACGGTCAAATTGGAGTGCCCCGAAAGCGTTGTGCTTTTCGATGCCTAGGGGCTAGAGTGCCGCCGTCATGGCCTCCGTGAATCCTTGTGCAGCCGAGATCGCCTCCGCCGTCGCCCGTGCGCTCGGCGGCGACGTGCGCGCCGACGACCTCAAGGTCGAGGCGCCGCCGCGTCCGGAGCTCGGCGACTTCGCGGTCGGCATGTTCGCGGTCGCCAAGGCGCAGAAGCAGCCGCCGCCCGCGCTGGCGGCCAAGGTCGCGGCGGCGCTCCAGCCCGGGGAGCTGATCGCGAGCGCGACGGCCGCGGGGCCGTTCGTCAACATCCGCATCCGGCACGAGTGGGCGCTGCGGTGGCTGGCGAAGAAGGCGCTCGTGCCGGCGATCGGCGCCGGCAAGGTGCTGTGCATCGACTACTCGTCGCCGAACATCTCCAAGCACCTCGCGTACCACCACATCCGCTCGACGATGCTCGGCCACGCGCTCGCCGAGCTGCACCGCGCGCTCGGCTGGAAGGTGATCGGCATCAACCACGTCGGTGACTGGGGCACGACGCACGGGATGCTGCTCGCCGCGTATCACGCGTGGGGGCACGAGGAGGCGTACAGCCCGCTCGACATCACGGCGCTGAACGCGCTCTACGTGCGCTACCGCGAGGCGATGAAGGCGGACCCCGACCTCAACGACGCCGCGCGCGGCTGGTTCAAGCGGCTCGAGGACGGCGAGGCCGAGGCGCGCGCCCTGTGGCAGCGCTTCCGCGACATCTCGATGCAGGAGTTCAAGGCCGTCTACGAGCTGCTCGACGTGCACTTCGATCACGAGGGCGGCGAGTCCTTCTACGAGGACAAGATGCCCGAGGTCGTCCAGATGCTCGAGGCGAAGGGCCTGCTCGCCGAGAGCGAGGGCGCGACGGTGGTGTGGCTGCCCGACGAGAAGAACCCGCTCCTGGTGAAGACCAGGGACGGGACCACGCTCTACGCGACGCGCGACCTCGCGTCGGCGCTCTACCGCAAGCGGACGTGGAGCTTCGATCGATCGCTCTACGTCGTCGATCGCGGGCAGAGCGTCCACTTCCGCCAGGTGTTCAAGTGCCTCGCGCTGCTCGGCTTCGAGTGGGCGACGCAGTGCGAGCACGTCCCGTTCGGGCTCGTGCGCTTCGGCGGCAAGAAGACGTCGACGCGTGGCGGCGCCGGCGGCCCCGGCGACAAGCCGATGCTCCTGAAGGAGGTCTTCGCCGAGGCGATCGATCAGGTGGCGCCGATCATCGCCGAGAAGAATCCGGAGATGGACCCGGCCACGGTCGGCGCGACCGCGAAGTGGGTCGGCATCGGCGCGGTGGTGTTCGCGAACGTCGTCCCACAGCGCGACCGCGACATCGACTTCGACTGGGAGCGGGCGACGTCGCTCTCCGGCGACTCGGGCCCGTACCTCCAGTTCACGGCGGCGCGCTGCGCCGGCATCCGGCGCAAGGCCGGCAACCCGCCGTCGCAGGTCGAGAGCGCCGACTGGTCGCTCCTGACGCACGACGCGGAGTGGGCGGTCGCGCGCCGCCTCCTCGACTTCGGCGACGTCGTCGCGCGAGCGGCGGCGGCGTGCGAGCCGCACATCCTCGCCCACTACCTGCTCGATCTCGCGGGCGACGTCTCGCGCTGGTTCACGCTCGGCAACGACGAGCCACAGCTCCGCGTGCTCGTCGACGATCCGGCGCTGCGCTCGGCGCGCCTCGCGCTCGTCGAGATCGTGCGCCACGCGCTCGAGCAGGGCCTCGGGATCCTCGGGCTGCGCGCGCCCGAGCGCATGTAGTCACTTGCAGCTCGTCGGCTTGACGTTCGCGGCGTACTGGCCGTGCACGTTGCCGGGCGGATCGTAGTTGCAGACGATGACGTCGAGGCCCTTGCACGTCGTCATGCCGCAGCCGATGCGCTGCGTGCCGGCCCAGACGACCTGCGTGAAGTGGCCCGTCTCCATCGAGAAGCCACCCTTCTTCCAGTCGTACTTGTCGACCTCGCGGTACCACATCTCGGTCGTGCGCGCGGGATCGAGCGCGCCGCTCGTGCCCGCGGCGAGGTTCTCGCCGTAGCGCGTGCGCGAGTGCTCGAAGGCGCAGCCGGCCTTCTTCAGCTGATCGGCCCAGCCCTGCGCGACCTTCGCGAGCTCGGCGGACCAGGCGAGCGGCGGGGCGCAGTGCTGCTTGCGGAAGGCGTTGTGGGCGGCGAGGTAGGCGTCGGCGGGGGAGGTGGGGGCGTCCTTCGACTCCGGCGCTTCGCGCCGTTCGACGCGCTCCGCTCGCTCAGGGCCGGGACGAACGGGTGAGGGTGCGTCCTTCGACTCGGTCGCTTCGCGACCTCGCTCAGGACGAACGGCCGGTGCGGGATCGGGTGGGCCACCGCAGGCGACGAGGAGCAGCGTGAGTGGGATCGCGCGGCGCATGGCGTGACGATGGCACGCGCGTCGGGTTGCGGCTACACATGCGCCATGCGCTTCCTGTCGAAGCTCGAGGAGCCGGCGTACACCGCCATGCGCGCGGTCGCCGGCTTCCTGTTCCTGTTCCACGGCGTGCAGAAGCTGTTCGGGTGGCTCACGACCAAGGCCACCCCCGAGGTGTTCAGCCAGAAGTGGTTCGGCGGCGGGATCGAGCTCGTGTGCGGCGCGCTCGTGATGATCGGGCTCGGCACGCGGTTCGCCGCGTTCCTCGCGTCCGGCACGATGGCGGTCGCCTACTTCCAGTTCCACCAGAAGGAGGAGCTGGCGAACTGGCACTGGCTGCCCATCAAGAACGGCGGGGAGCTCGCGGTGATGTACTGCTTTGTGTTCCTGTTCATCGCGGCGCGCGGTCCGGGCAAGCTCGCGCTCGACAACCGCCTGCGCTAGACAACCGGCGCCGCTGGATCGATCCTACGGTCGTGGGCGACGCCGAGGACCTCGGCCACGATCCCGAGCGGGCGCTGGCGCAGGAGACGCTCCTGCGTCTGCCCGTGGCCGCGGCCGCCATCGCCGTCGCCATGGCGCTCGCGCTCGCTGCGAGCGAGCCGTCGGGCATCCCGGTGACGCTGCCGCTCGTCCTCGTCAACATCGCGTTCATCGTCGCCAACATCGGCATCTGCATCGCCGCGCGCACCGGCCGCATCTCGCTGCCGCAGGCGGCGCCGATCGCCGTCGCCGGCTGGCTCGGCGCGCCGCTCTGCACCGTGCTCTCGCTCCACCTCACGCACGAGCTGCGGATGAACGCCGCCTTCATCATCGAGCTCCTGGTCGCGCCCTCGATCATCCTCGTGCGCCGCTGGCTCGCCGCCGGCGTCATCGTCAGCGCGCTCGCGTGGCTCGCCGTCGATCTCGAGCTCGGCGACGGCGGGTTCACGCCGTTCGCGACCTTCGTCCTCACCGCCCTCGTGCTCGTCGCCGTGGGCCACGTGCTGCACGCGGGCGCCGTCGTCCGCGCCGACGCCGCGCGCGTGGACGCCGCC
>JAIOII010001714.1 GCA_019912685.1 Kofleriaceae bacterium | reverse complement strand
GCGCCGACGTGGAGCCCGGCGGCCAGGCGCGAGAACGGCGGGGCGAAGGGCGCGAGCGGCGGCGGCGGCGCGAGCGTGAAGGCGAGCAGCGCCAGCGCGACGGCGGCGGTGTTGGCGACGGCGTGGGTGACGACCATCGACGACAGCGGATCGAGGCCGGCGATCGTGAACGCGGGCACGTGGGCGCGCAGCGCGTACGCGCCGGCGAGCGCCATGCCGCCGAGGAGGAGCAGCCCGGAGAGCACGTGCAGGGGCCGGCGCGTGCGGAGCGCGAGGAGGGCGACGCCCATCGCGCCCGCGGTGGTCGCGAGCGCCGCGGAGGTCTCGAGCCAGCGCGGACCGTGGATCCCGGCGGCGGTGAGCGGGATGGCGAGCGCGACGAGGACGGCGACGGCGTGGCGATGGAGCGCGGCGATCGACGTCAGGTAGAAGCCGGCGACGTGGAAGTGCGCCGCGGTGAGCAGCACCCAGAGCGGCGGATAGCCGAGGAGCGCGTGCCCGGCGCGATGCGCGACGAGCCAGACCGCGGCGCCGCCGAGGTAGACCTGGGCGAGGTTCGCGACGAGCACGCTCGCCGGGCGAAGGCCGCGGGCGGCGATGCGCAGCGCCGCCGCGGCGGCGACCCACGCGCAGAAGAGCGCGTACGGTGCGACGAGGGCGGTGGCGAGCGCGCCGGGAGAGAAGAGGAAGGAGGAGGCGGCGAGGACGCCAGCGGCGATGGCGACGCGGTCCCTCAGAACGACCGGGACCCCGACGACGGCGACGGCGACGACGGCCTGCGCCACGTCGTCGGCGATCATGGCAGGAGCTTCGCTCGCTCGTCGGTGGTCGGCAGCGTGCAGGCGTCGTACTTGCCGAAGATGCGATAGCGCAGCTTCGCGACGATCCAGTACATCCAGTCGAGCAGGAACGCCGGCAGCCAGCGGAACCCGTACGCCCACTTCCACGGGCGCCCGAGGTGGCGCGACGCGTGGAGGAACACCTTGCTGCGCAGGTGGACGCGGCCCTCCTCGACGAACACGACCGAGTCGAGTTGCTCGGGGATCCGCGGGTGCCGCGCGCGCAGCGCCGCCGCCGTCTCGCCCTGCAGCGGCGCATACCAGATGCGGCCGCCGTCGCGCTTCATGAGCCAGCGCACGGTCTTGTTGCACAGGCCGCAGACGCCGTCGTAGAGGACGATCCGCGGCGGCAGGTCGGCGGTCACGCCCATGAGATGCACCGACGCGGCGGTTCGACGCGCTCAGACGTCGTCGGCGAGGAGGCTGTCGATGGCATCGCCGGTCTCGTCGAGCGCGCCCCGGCGCCGTCCGTTGCCGCCGCTGCCGCTGCGCAGCCGCGCCAGGCGGTCGCGCGCGTCGAGGAAGCTCGGATCGCGCTTCACGACCATCTCGAAGTAGTAGACCGATTCGCGCGGATCGCCGAGCGACTCGTACGTCGCGCCGATCTCGTAGAGCAGCGTCTGCTTCTCGCGGTCGTTGATCGACGCCGCGTGCAGGCCCGCCTTGAAGTGGTGCACGGCCTCGGACAGGTTGCCCTGCTCGCGCTGGCACAGGCCGATCATCATGCGGCTCTGCACCTCGCGCGTCGGCGACGACTGCGCCACCTTCTCGAACGCCTTCATCGCCTCGTCGTAGAGCCCCATCTCCTTGTAGGCGAGGCCGAGGTCGAAGTGCGTGTCGCCGTCGGAGTCCTCGAGGGGCTTCTCGAGCACGACCGCCGGGCGCGAGCTCGGCGGGCCGTGATGACCGGCGTCGTCGTGACGGCCGGCGATCACGCGCTGCGCCTCGTCGAACGCGGCCGCCATCTCGTCGTCGTCGACGCCCTCCTCGATCACCTCGGGATCGATCTCCTCGAGATCCTCGACGTCGACGGTCTCGGTGCCGCCCGACGCCGGCTGCACCAGCTCCTCGGCGACCTCGCCGTGCTCCGCCGCGATCTGCGCCTCGAGGTCGCGCATGCGCGCGGCGACGAGCGGGTGATGCGGGTGCCGCTCGACCAGCGCGCGCAGCACCTCCTCGGCCTCCTCCCACATGCCGTGCTGCATGTAGTAGTCGGCGTCGTCGAGGTCGTCCTCGAGCGTGCGCGGCGCCGCGCTCGCGTGCTGCGCGGCCGGGTACGGCTCGACCGGCTGATCGACGGTCCCGCCCTGATCGTACGCGTACGGGTTCACGTACTGCGCGTCGGCGTACTGCGCCTGGCCGTACCCGCCGTCGTCGGCGTACGCGGCGTACTGCGGCGCCTCGTCCTCGGTCGTGTAGCCAGGAGCCGACTGGCTCCCGTCGTAGGGCTGGGCGTCGAACGACTCCGCCGGCAGGACGTGCGCGCCCATCTGCTCGGGCGCCGGCGCCCCGCTCGGCGGGCCGACGTACTGATCGCGCTCGCGATCGAACGCCGCCGCGGCGCCCGGATCGAACGTCGGGGCAGACGACGTCTCGCCGCTGCCGGCGTCGGCGCGGCGGCTGCCGCGCATGACGGCGTCGAACTCGCGCGCCGCCGCCGGATCGAACGGGAGATCCTCGTCGTCGAGCGGGACCATCGCGTCGCCCGCCGTCGAGTCGAAGCCGGGCTGGTCGAAGCCCGGGCGCGCCCCGAGCTCGGCGGCGACGCCCTCGTCGATGTCGTCGGCGAGCGAGTCGTCGAGCGACGCGTCGAGCGCG
>JAIOII010001713.1 GCA_019912685.1 Kofleriaceae bacterium | reverse complement strand
GGCGATGGCGACGGCGGCGGCCCCGTCGTCGACGGACCGCCGCCCGAGGCGACGCTCCCCGAGCGCCTGAGCGTCACGACGGTCGCGACACCCGCCGGCGTGATGGCCGGCGACAGCAACTGGCGCATCTGGGGCCGCTCGAGCCTGCGCGTCGCGCCCGTGTTCACCGTGCCGTACGCCGACTGCGGGACGCTCGTCGGATACACGACGGGCACGACCACGCCGACCGCGCGGGTCGCGCGCCTCGACGCCCAGGACCAGCTCGTCACCACGTACGACCTCGGCGCCTTCGAGCTGCGCGGCCTCGCCGCCGAGCCCGACGGCCACTTCGGCGCGCTGCTCTGGGACGCGACGCCCGACCCGCCCGTCCTCCACGTGCGCCGCTACGACGCGGCCGGCGCCCAGGGCTTCTCGACGGCGCTCGTCGACACGCTCGCCGCGCCCACCGATTTCGGCATCGGCGAGAGCCGGCTCGAGTTCGGCGACGGCAAGTACGGCGCCTACTACCACGTGCACGGCATCTCCGGCTTCGCCGACGGCCACGAGGGCGACCAGCTCAAGTGGGTGTCGACCGCCGGCGCGATGACCAACGGCTGGTCGTGGGGCTGCTCGCACTCGATGAGCGAGGTCCTGCGCTACGAGCCGACGAGCCGCCGCTTCCTGTCGGCGTGCGTCACCGACTGCTACCCGGGCACGAGCGGGACGCCGTTCTCGACGACGAGCATCGGCGGCGTGTACCTCGATCGCAACCGCAAGGTCATGGACCTCGACGCCGGCTGCAACGGCTCGGTCGCCGGCGAGCTCGGCACCGCCGCCGTCGGGCCGGCCGGCTGGAAGCTCGTCTGGAACACGCACCAGGCGCCGGCGACCCTCGGCCAGAGCTCCTACAACCCGTCGACGATGAACCAGGACGTCGCGTTCGCGACGATCGCGACCGACCTCACGCCCGGCCCGGTCGTCTGGCTCACCACGACGCCGGTGAACGAGCAGAACACGTCGATCGCGCGCTGGCAGCCGATGGGCGACGACGCCGAGCAGTACGTCGTCGGCTGGAACGAGCGCGGCAGCGCCGTGCACAAGCTCGCGATCGTCTCGCCGGCCGGCGCCTTCCTCGCCTCGCCCGTCGACCTCACCGGCATGGCCGCCTGGGGCGAGCGCGACGATCCGTTCCGCGCCCACGGCAACGCCGACATCGTCTGGGCCTGGTTCGAGTCCGCCGGCGCGACCAGCTTCCGCTTCGCCCGCCTCAGGAGCGGCCGGACCGCCACCTGCGCATCGTTCTGACCCGCGGTATCCTCGAGCCATGCTCCGGCCGTCGCCCATCCCGATCCCGGATCGCTCGGAAGACGACGCCCGCATGCGCGAGATGCCGCCCGAGCGGCGCCTCGCCATCGTCGACGCGGTGTGCCGGACCGCGGCGTCGCTTCTCGAGGTCAACCGGAGTCGCGAGCGCGTCCTCGCGCACCGTGAGCCCATGCCGGCTTCGAGCGAGGCGCACTGGGCGAGGCTCCGACGCGCGGCCCGCCGCCCATTCCAGGCCGCATGAGCGACGCCGGGAACGCGCTCCGACTCGCCTTGCGCGTCGCGGACGAGCTCGAGGCGCGGAACCTTCCACACGCGATCGGCGGCGCCCTCGCGTTTGGCGTCTGGGGCGAACCGCGCGGCACCAAGGATGTCGATATCAACGTCTTCGTCGAGGGCGACCGTCTCGACGACGTGCTCGCCGCCGTCCGCGCGGCGGGGGCCGACGTCGACGACGCCGCGGCGCGCCGGCAAGCGAACGACCGCGGGCTCATCGTCGCGCATTGGCCCGATGGGTTCCGGCTCGACGTCTTCACGCCGAGCATCGACTTCTCCTGGGAGGCCTTGCGCACCCGCGTCAAGGTCGCGGCGGGCGCGCACAGCGGATGGTTCCTCTCGGCGGAAGCCATCGCCGTGTTCAAGCTCCTGTTCTTCCGCGGAAAGGATCGCGTCGATCTCGCGCGCCTGGTCGAGCTCGCGCCGTCACTCGATCACGCGTACGTCCGGCGACAGCTTGTCGAAATGCTCGGCGAGGACGACGAGCGGGTGCGCTTCTGGGACGAGACGGTCGCGACTCAGCGCTTGCCCGACGAGGGCTGAGCGGGCTCGCGGAGCGCGGCGAGGAGCGCGAGGAAGTCGGCCGGCGGCTCGGTCGTGAAGGCGAGGCGCGCGCCGGTCGCCGGGTGCGCGAGCTCGAGGCGCTGCACGCGGCGCGCCAGATCGGCGAGCTCGCCGGCGTAGCGGCGGCCGTAGAGCGGATCGCCGACGAGCGGCCAGCCGCTGTCGGCCATGTGCACGCGGATCTGGTGGGTGCGCCCGGTCTCGAGCCGGCAGCGCACGACCGCGGCGCCGAGCCGCAGCCGCTCGACGACCTCCCAGTGCGTGATCGCCGGCTTGCCCCGGTCGACCTTCGACGAGAAGCGCTTGCGATCGACCGGGTGGCGGTCGTAGAGCGTGCGGATCGTGCCGCGCGCACCTGGCGGCGCGGGCGCGGCGATCGCGACGTACTCGCGCAGCACGTCGGTCTTGGCCTTGAACGCCGCCGAGAGCGCCTGCTGCGTCGGCTCGTCCTTGGCGACGACCATCACCCCCGAGGTGTCCTTGTCGAGGCGGTGGACGATGCCGGGGCGCAGCTCGCCGCCGATGCCGGCGAGGTCGTCGACGTGCGCGAGGAGGCCGTGGACCAGCGTGCCCGTCGCGTGCCCCGGCGCCGGGTGCACGACGAGCCCCGCCGGCTTGTCGAGGACGACCAGGTGGGTGTCCTCGAACAGCACCGCCAGCGGCATCGCCTCGGGGACCAGCTCCACCGGCACGGGCGGCCGGATCGTGACCTCGATCCGGTCCCCGGCGCGCAGCCGCACGCCGGCCTTCGCCGGCGCGAGCCCGTTCACCGTCACGTCGCCCGCCTCGATCAGCCGCTGCACCTGCGCGCGCGTCAGGCTCTCGTCGCGCGCCGCGATGAACGCGTCGAGCCGCGGCCGGTCGCCCGCGTCCGGGGCGTCGGCCGCGTCGACCACGAACGCGCGCGTTACCAGATCTTCGATTTGACGTGCCCCTTCGACTTCACCAGCACGTCGACGATCGCGCGCTCGTAGATGTTCTGGCCGAAGATCTCCTCGGTGACGCGGCTCTTGAACAGCTCCTTGCCCTCGTTGATCTCGTCGGACATCGCCTCGAACAGGTTGTCGTTGGCGATGCCGTCGAGGATCTTGGCCTCGTGATAGAGGGTCAGGTCGGACGCGATGGCACGGGCGAGCTGCCGGGCGCGCTTCGCGTTGTCGATGAGGTTGGCCATGGCGGGATCGTAGTGGGGGCGTCGGCCGAGGGTCAAGGTCCCGCCCGGCTCGAGGTGCTGTAGGCTCGGCCCGTGGGGGCCTCCGCCGCCGAAGACGCGCTCGAGCACGACGGGACCACGGCCACGGTGAACCTACACCGCGCCGTGCCGGCGGCCACGCAGCCCATGTCCGCGAGCGAGACGTCGACCGGCAGCCGCACGCTGTCCAAGCGCACGCCGGCGATGCCGCTCGACCTGCTCCGCCGCGACGAGGCCGCGCGCGCCTCCGTGTTCGCGCGCCTCATGATCGCGCTCGCCGCCATGGGCATCCCGCTCATCGCGCTGCTCGACGTGCATCCCACCGCGCGCTCGGTCTTCGCGGCGACGGTGGCGGCGGTGTTCGTCATCTACGGCTACGTCTGGTGGTTCTCGCACGAGGTCTCGCGCTACTCGGTCGCGAAGCTCGGCGTCGTGTCGCAGGCCGCGGCGCTCACCGCATGTGGGCTGGTCTACGCCTTCGGCGTCTACTCGCCGGCCCCGGCCGTCTCGGTCGTCGCGCTCTACGCGCTCGCGCTCTCGGGCAGCTTCGGCTGGTCGTTCGCGTCGTACGCGACCTGCGCGCTCGGCCACCTCGCGCTCGCGCTCGCCGTCCACCGGGGCTGGATCGCCGATCACGCGATGATCCCCGCCAGCACGCTCGCCCCGCGCAACCAGCTCATCACCATGATGTGCATCCAGGCGGTCTACGCGCTCGCCTTCGCGCAGGGCCGCTGGACGCGCTCGAAGACGGTGCGGCACCTGGCCGACCTCGAGCTCGCGATGCGCCAGGTCGCCGAGCGCGACGCGCTCCTCGCCGAGGTGCACCGCCGCATGGACGCCGCCGCGATCCCGGGCCAGCCGGGACGCTTCACCGGCCACCAGCTCGGCTCGTTCCGCCTCGGGCCGCTCCTCGGCCGCGGCGGCATGGGCGAGATCTACGACGCAATGCGCATCGGCAGCGGCGAGCCGGCGGCGGTGAAGCTGCTCGCGCGCCACGCGCTGATCGAGCCGACGAAGATCGCCCGCTTCCTGCGCGAGCTCGAGATCGCGCGCACGCTGCGCGCCCCGAACGTCGCCGCCGTCCTCGAGGTCGGTGATCTCGCTGCCGACCTGCCGTACCTGGCGATGGAGCGGCTCAAGGGTCACGATCTCGATCGTCACCTGCGCCAGCACGGCCGGCTCACGCCCGAGGAGACCGCCACGCTCGTGCAGCACGTCGCCGACGGCCTCACCGCGGCCCACGCGGCCGGCATCGTGCACCGCGATCTCAAGCCATCGAACGTCTTCCGCTGCGACCCCGAGGGCGCCGCCGGCGGCGCCCCGGTCTGGAAGATCCTCGACTTCGGCGTGTCCAAGCTCGGCTCGGAGAGCCAGATCACGCTCGACGCCGTCGTCGGCACGCCGGCGTACATGTCGCCCGAGCAGGCGAAGGGCGAGGCGGTCGACGTGCGCACCGATGTCTACGGGCTCGGCGCGATCGCGTACGCCGCGCTCACCGGCGCGGCGCCGTTCGGCGGCGGCAGCGCGGCGGTCGTGATGACGCGCGTCGTCCGCGAGCGCCCGCGCCCGCCGAGCGAGCTGACCGAGCT
>JAIOII010001712.1 GCA_019912685.1 Kofleriaceae bacterium | reverse complement strand
CGGCGATCGTCGAGCCGGGCGCGCGCCAGCTCGGTGTGCACCGCGTCCGGGTCGGCGCGCAGCGCGTTGCCGGTGCGTCCCTTGATCGTGTCGACGACGGCGAGGGCCTGCGCGACGGTGCCGTGCTCCTCGAGCAGCTGGGTCGCCCCCTTGGCGCCGATGCCCTTCACGCCGGGCAGGAGGTCCTCGTCGCCGACGAGCGCGAGCCACTCGGCGACCTGGTCGACGCCGACGCCGAACCGCTTCTGCACCATCTCCGGCGTGTAGCGGGCGTCCTTGTTGGCGTCGTACCACCACAGGCGCTCGCCGACGAGCTGGGCGTAGCGCTTGTCGACCCCGACCACGACGACGTCGTCGCCGGCGTCGAGCGCGGCGCGCGCGTACGAGGCGACGAGGTGCAGCTCGTCGCCGGCCGGCGCGTCCACCACGTGCATCCCCATCGTGCGCACCAGCGCGGCGAGGCGCGGCAGCTGTGCCTGCAGGAGGTCGGGCCACGTCACGGGCGGGCTCGGATCGATCACCGCGACCGCGCGCGCCGGCGCCTTCATCGCGAGCGCGGCGCGGATGCCGCGCGCGACCGCGAAGAGCCCGTTGACCGGGTCGCCGTCAGGCGAGCGCCGGTCGGTCGGGACCAGCATGAAGCCGCGCGCCAGCAGGTTGGTGGCGGACACCACGAGCGTGCGAGCCGTCATGTGCCGGAGCACATCCTACTTCGTTGCGCGCTCGTGGCGAGCGAAGCGCGCGTCGAGATACACGGCGGTCGCGGCGCGCCCGGCGTCGACCAGCGCCGCCCGGCGCGCGTCGGTCATGCCGAACTCGAGCGAGCCGTAGCCCTGCGCCGGCAGCCGGCAGATCTCGCCGTTGGCCATCGACGCCTGGATGACGGCGCGATCGTGCGCGTTGAGCATCGTCTCCATGAGCCGCGTCATGCGCCGCAGGGCCGGCAGCTCGAACACGCGATCGATCGCGCTCGCGCCGACCGGCGGCTGACCGGGGACCGGCATGCGCTCGTCGATGAGCAGCCCGAGGTTGGGCGCCGCGGCGGGATCCTGCGGCCCCATGATCGCCCGGACCTCGTCGAGGTCCGAGGTGAGGAGGTGGAACGGGAAGTTCGACAGGACGCCGCCGTCGACGAGGACGTGGCCGGTGAGATCGCGGCCCCGGTACGTGCCCCACGGGCGCTGCCACACGACCTCCTGGAACACGAGCGGCATCGACATCGACGCGCGCACCGCCCACGCGACCGGGAACGCGGGCGCCGTGCGCGCGTTGAGCACGAGCATCTCCTCGCCGGTCGTGTCGGAGACGGTGATCGAGAGGTCGCGGCCGGTGATCCGCGACAGCTCGGCGAAGCCGGCGCGCGCGAGGCCGCGGTGGCGCGCCTCCAGGCGTTCGCACAGCCACGCGTGGAGGCTGTCGCCGGCGAACACGCCGCCCTTCTCGAGCAGCGAGAAGAGCATGCGGAAGGCGCCGATGCCGAGGAAGCCGCGCGCCAGCGCGCGCTCGAAGCGGCGCTCGGTCGACTCCGACAGGAACGGGATGTCGACGCGATCGAACAGGCGCTGGAGCGAGGAGCGATCGAGCTCGACGTCGGTGAAGTCGGCGGGCACGTCGAGGAACGTGGTCATGCGCGACGAGCCGTCGACGAGGCGCTCGCCGAGCGCGTCGTGGAGCTCGCGGGCGCTGTAGCCGGCGGCGACCATCGCGGCGACCAGCGCGCCCGCGGAGGTGCCGACGAGCCGGCGCATCGTGTGGCCGCGCCGCTCGAGCTCGGCGATCGCGCCGAGGAACACGGCGCCCTTGGCGCCGCCCCCCTCGAAGGCCAGGTCGAAGTTCACGGCCCCATTGTCGCTCGATCAGAGGTCGATGAGGCCGTCGAACACGCCCATGTCGATGTCGAGCCCGAGGTCGTCCGCGGCGCCGAGCTCCTTGCCCGTCTGCTCGATGTGCCAGGACTCCGGCTTGCGTCCGCCGCCGCGGTCGCGGTGGAGCGGGCGGGTCAGTCCGAACTGGTGATAGATCTCCTCCCACGCCCAGACGTCGGCGCCCTCGCCATCGCGCGCGCGCCACGGGATGTGGACGTCCACGGCGTGACCGGAGCAGTGGTCCGAGATGCCGAGCTTGCCGCGGATCGCCGGCTTGCGCCGCGCGTCCCCTCGCGGGTAGCCGCTCGCCGCCGGGTTGTTGCCCAGGCCGCGCTCGACCATCCACGCCTGCACCGTCTCGAGCGTGTCGCCGGGGCGATACCAGAGGTTGCCGTCGGCGTCCTTGCCCCCGGGCAGCGCTTGCAGCTCGGCGAGGCTGACGCCGCCGTTCCGGATCTCGTAGGCGACGTTGAACTTGTGCGCGTCCTTCGGGCTGCGCACGCCCCACGAGAACTCGATGTTGTCGGTGACCATGTCGTTGTAGATCGCCCACTCGATCAGGCGATGGATCTTGTCCATGAGCCCGCTGTCGAGCGCGACGCCGGCGACGGACGGATGGAACTTGCTGCGAAACGACCACTTGTGCGGGCTGTGGCCCGGCGTCCGCCCCGGCGGCAGCGTCGACAGGATCTGGGCCGCCCGGGCCTGGTCCTCCTCGTCGCTGTTGCCCAGCGCGACGTCGCTGCCGCGGCCTCCGACGGCCGTGCACTTGAGCCAGAGGTCGTCGCTCTCGGCGACCGAGCCGTCGAGCGCCGAGAACCGTGCCTGGGAGTTGCCGACCTTGTGGAAGCGCACGCGCGTGCCCGCCGGCACCTTTCGGCCCTTCACCTTCCTCGCCCTGGCGTCGTAGACCTGCGCGTTCTTCAGGACCTCCAGCTCGCCGCTGAAGACGTTCTCCAGGTCGTGCGACGTCTGGTTGCCGCGCGCGCTCTCGGTCAGGTTGCCGAGCGAGTCCTTGCCGTCCGCGTCGCGGTCGTACTTGCCCTTGCGGCGCTGCTTCTTCGACTTCTTCTTCGGCTTCCTGGCAGGCTTCGCCGCGGCGGCGGTGTCGGCTTTCAGCTGCACCGGCTTCACCAGGTGCAGGGCGAACGGATCGTCGGGCTCGTCGTCCGCCTCCGCCTCTTCCTCCGCCTCTTCCTCCGGCCGGTCTTCCGGCCCTTGCTCGGGCGCGGCGGCCTTGCGCTGCACGGCCGGGATGCGCGCGGTCAGGGTCGCCTTCCCCGGAGAGCCGCCGGTGCCCTCGTATCCATCGTCACGGTCGTCCGTCGTCGCGTACCCGCTCTGTCTACCCATGCGACGCCGGGTGGTGCACCCGGCATGCCAGCGCCCGACGACCTCGGATCGCGGCGTTGCGGCGATTGCCCAGGCGAACTGGCTAGGCGATGGAGCGGCGGATGGTCGAACGTCCCGGACACGACGGTGTATCGTCGGCGCCATGAGGGTCGCGCGCGTGCCTGGCCGCATCGTCGGCTGCATCGTCGGAAGCATCCTGGGGCTCGGACTGGTGGGGTGCGGTTCGCCCGGAGACGATGGCGACGACGATGGGACGGGCCCGGATCCGATCGAGCTCGATCCGCCCATGGCGCGGGTCACCGTGCCGCTCGGCTCGACGGTGAACCAGGAGTACCGCGTGTACTCGGTCGACGGGCGCGGCGAGCGGACCGACATCACGTCGGCGTGCACGCTCGCGCTCGACGCCGCGTTCGGCACGGTCTCGGCGTCGACCGTGACGGTGCACGCGCGCGGCGGCGAGACCGAGGTCCGCGCGACCTGCGACACGCGCACGGCGTCGTCGCAGCTCATCGTCAACCTGACCGGCCAGATCATCGTCGGTCCCGGCACGCCGGGCAACGCGCCCGATCTCTTCGCGGTCGCGACCGCCGGCGGCGACGCGGCGCGCGAGCCCCTCATCGAGTATCCGTTGGACGGCGCGGTCTCGCCCGTCAACATGCCCGGCCTCGAGGTGCAGTGGACCGCCGCCGGCAACGATCTCTTCCACGTCGCGCTCAGGTCCGAGTACGCGGCGATCGACGTCTACACCGTGGGCCTCGAGGCCCCGCTCGGCGAGCCCGACTGGGCGGCGATCGCGTACACGGCGGCGGGCGGTGACCTCGAGATCGTCGTCGAGGGCCTGGCGCAGGCGTCGCCGGGCACCAAGTACGCCGGCGCGCCGGTGGCGCTCACGATGTCGCGCGACGCGATCGACCGCACGGCGATCTACTACTGGGCGTCGTCGCAGGGGCAGATCATGAACCAGGTGTTCGGCTCGACCGACGCGGCGACGCAGGTGCGTGGCGAGTGCACGTCGTGCCACTCGCTCTCGCGCACGGGCACGCGCCTCGGCTACAGCCGCTGCGTCAACAACGACTGCGGTCAGCTCTTCGCCGGCTTCCTCAAGTACGACCGCGGCACGGCCACGTGGAGCGAGGCGGTGAACGCCAACGGCGGGACGATCCGCGGCTCGTACTCGACGTTCGCGCCGGTCGGCAACCCGTTCCCCACCGACGAGCAGTCGCTCGCGATCGTGTCGATGTCGAACGGCACGCTCCAGCTCTACGATCCCGACACCGGCGCCGTCGTGCCCTCGAACCTGCCCGACGTCTCCACCCACGGTCCGGGCGCGCCCCGCTCCGGCCTCATGGCCGACTGGTCGGCCGACGGCGGCAGCGTGGTCTTCGCGTCGGCGCCCGGCGTCAACCAGTGGATCGACCTGAACGGCGGGGCGATCGCGAAGATGAGCTACGCGTACGCGAACGGCTCGCACACGTTCGGCGAGCCGGAGCTCATCGTGCCCGGCCCGATCACGCTCGCGTCGGGCAGCTACACCAACTTCTTCTTCCCGAGCTTCTCCGGCGACGGCGCCCTCGTCGTCTTCAACGGCGCGCGTGCGCCATGGCGCAACTTCACCGACGCGCGCACCGCCGGCCAGCGCCTGTTCCTGACCGACGCCGCCGGCACGTGGGTGACCGACCTGGCCGCGCTGAACGGCGGCGACATCGACGTCGACATCACCTGGCCGCACTGGGCGCCGGGCGCGGCGAGCGACTACTACTGGGTCGTGTTCTCGAGCGAACGCGACTACGGCCACAAGGTGACCCGGGCGAACACGCACTCGAGCTGCGTCGCCAACGGGGTCACGCAGTGCAAGCAGATCTGGGTCGGCGCGATCAGCAAGGCGACGCTGCAGGCGGCGCCGGGCACCGACCCGAGCGCGCCGCCGCTCTGGTTGCCCGGTCAGAACCACCAGACCAACAACATCAGCCCGTACTGGACCGCCGAGGCGCCGATCAACTGATGCGGCGGCTCGGGCTCGCGGCGCTCGTGCTGGCCGGGCTGGTCGGCGCCTGCGGCGGCGGCGGCAAGGACGCGGCGGTCTGCCGGCGCGAGGCCGCCGAGCTGTCGCAGCTCCTGGCGACGATGGATCACGAGCCGCCCGGTTTCTACGGCAGCGGCATCACCCTGGTGTCCCGCAGCGACGTCCCCCCGACGCCTCCGCCTTCCGGGATCGAGATCCATGTCACGCGCGAGGGCGCGCTGTACCTCGGCGAGCCACTCGATGCGCCGGGCGTGCGCGATCGACTGGAGCGTGACGCGCGCCGGCCGCGCGTCGGTACGGAGCGCGGCCTCCTGTACCTCGTGATCGCGGAGGACGCACGCTGGGCGGACGTGGCCCATGCCACCGCCGTGGGATGGGAAGCGGACCTCGTGGAGCTAGCGCTCGCGTTCGCCCGCCCTCCCGTTCCGGTGACGCCGCCGCCGCGCAGCCGGATCGATGACGACCTCGAGCGGATCCGCGACTCGGTCGAGCCGGGCCAGAAGGCCACCGAGCTGGCGAGGCTCCTCCAGGGTGTGGTCCGGGGCTGTCCGGCGCTGGTGCGCGCGTTCGGGAGCGTGGCCGGCGTCGAGGGCGAGTCCAAGGCGGACACGCTCATGCGGGCGATCGAGCCCGCGCTTGTCGAGTGCAACTGCTCGCTCGACATGCGTTCGCTGAGCTCGGCGCTGTTCTGGCTCCTCTACGTGGACAAGCCGACCTCGGCGTTCCGGATCACGCTCGCCGCCGACGGCGA
This sequence comes from Kofleriaceae bacterium, assembly GCA_019912685.1. Classification (GTDB taxonomy): domain Bacteria; phylum Myxococcota_A; class Polyangia; order Haliangiales; family Haliangiaceae; genus UBA2376. Next base: position 299 of record JAIOII010001712.1, on the reverse strand, counting down.
GCCGATCGAGCTTCCGCCCGACACGCCGTGGCGCGATGCCCACGCTCGCTTCTCGCCCGGCGCGCGCGTCCTCGTCAAGCTTCCCCAAACGGGTCCCTGACGTCGTCAGCGGGCGACCAGCGTGTCCTCGAGGATCGGGCGCGCCTCGGCGGCGCGCCGGCGCGAGGTCATCGGCAGCGAGCCCTCGAGCGCGCGCGAGAGATCGGCGCCGAGCTCGGCGGCGGACGTGTACCGGTGGCGCGGGCTTCGCGCCATCGCGATCGCGACGACCGCGTCGAGGTCGGCGTGGAGCTCGGGGA
>JAIOII010001711.1 GCA_019912685.1 Kofleriaceae bacterium | reverse complement strand
CGTGATCGTGCGGCGGCGGCGCCGGTACGCCGGCCGCGCCGCTCGCCGCGCCCGTGCCGGCGATCGGGTAGCCCTGCTTGCGCCAGAAGAGGATGCCCTCGTCGAGCACGTAGGCCTGCTCGTGGCCGCGGCGCAGCAGCTCGTCGACGACGACGCCCGAGGCGTGGTGCGGGCACGCGCAGTACGCGACGACGACGACGTTCTTCGGTACGCGATCGAGCTTCGCCAGCTCGTAGTGCGGCACCGAGATCGAGCCCGGGATGTGCTCGCGCACGAAGTCCGACTCCGGGCGCGCGTCGATGATCACCATCTTCTGCTTCTTCGCGAGCGCGTCCTTCACCTGCACCGACGGGACGAAGCGACGATCGCGCGCCGTGAACGTCGGCGACTTGCCCTTCGGGTTGATGACGATCGGGCCGTCCTTGATCGGCTCGGGCTTCGGCGGCGGCGTCGGCTCCGGCGGCTTCGACCAGTCGCGGATGAACGCGACGAGATCGGCGACCTGGTTGCCGTCGATGCGGTCGGCGAACGCCTCCATCGGCGTGTTCGGGCGCCCGAACACGATCGCGTGGCGGAGGAAGCCGTCCGACGCGAGCGCGAGGAACGTCGGGTTCGCGAGGTGCGGGCCCGTCGAGCGGGTCGCCGGATCGCCGTGGCACGTCTGGCAGAGCGTCGCGTACAGCTCCTTGCCGCGGGTCGCGTCGCCGGGCGGCGGGGCCGGCGCGGCGACCGCCGTCTTCACGCCGCCCTGGTCGCGGAGGAACGCGACCACCGCCTGGATCTCGCGCTCGGTGAGCGGTCCGTTCAGGTCCCTGCCGTAGGCGGCCATCGCCGTGCCCGGGCGGCCGAGCTCGATGCTGCGCGCGATGAACGTGTCGTCGGCGCTCTCGAGGAACGTCCGCGACACGAGCGACGGGGCGTTGTCGGCGGCATAACCCTTGGCCTCGGGGCCGTGGCAGAGGGCGCAGTACTTCGTGTAGACGGCCGCGCCTGCCGCGACCTGCGGATCGGCGGGAGCGGGGGCCGGGGCGGGCGCGACCGGCGTCTCGTCGATCCGCGGTGGGGAGTCGGAGCGGGCGCCCCCACATGCAACCAGCCCCGCCAGGCCCAGCGCGAGGAGCGCGGCAGTTCCGCGTGTACACAGCATCCGGCGGACTATGCCACACGCTCCCGTGGCGAGAACCGCCACCGTCGCCCCGGCCCGACCACGCGGCCCCGGCGAGCGCACCAGTTGCGCGGTTTTGCGCCTGGCACGCGCCTTGGATTGATACCCTGGAGACGCCCGTCGCCGAGGAGCCCTGTCGATGTTCTCTACAGCTCGCCTGATCATCACCGCCGCGGTTTCCACCGCCGGCCTCGCCGCCACCCACGCCACCGCCGACGCGCAGGTCGGGCCCGGCGCCTGCGACTGCGCCGTCGCGCCCGCGCCCGTCGTGGTCGTCGAGGCGCCGCCGGCCTTGCCGAAGTGGGGCGTCGGCCTGCGCGTGTCGTCGGTGACGCTCGCGCCCGAGGGCAGCCCCGACGCGGAGACCGAGTACGGCGGCGGCGGCCTGCAGGTGCGCTACCGGCTCGCGCCCCGCTGGCAGCTCGAGCTCGCGTTCGAGCACGTGCACGAGAAGCTCGAGAACGGCGACATGGGCACGCGCCAGCTCCAGTCGGCGACCCTCGCGGCGCAGTATCACTTCCGCCCGTACGCGCGCTGGGACTGGTACGCGCTCGTCGGCATCGGCGGCACCGCCAACGGCGATCCCGAGATCAGCGACGAGGAGCGCGAGGCGAGCTCCGTCGGCCACGTGCACCTGGGCGTCGGCCTCGAGCGCCGCTTCCGTCACCTCGCGATCGGCGCCGAGCTGCGCGCCGTCGGCATGGGGCCGCGCGAGGACGAGGACGTCGCGCAGCCCGAGCCGGTGCGCCCGACCGGCATGACCGTCCCGACCTCGGAGATCGACGCCGAGGGCACGAGCGGCGGCCAGCTGACGATCGCGGCGACGTACTACTTCTGAAGCCGATTTCGAGTACGTTCCCGCCGTGCACACCGTCTGCATCGGCGGCGGCCCGGCCGGCCTCTACCTCGGCGTCCTCCTCAAGCTGGCGCAGCCGCGCCACCAGGTAACGGTCTACGAGCGCAACCGGCCCGACGACACGTTCGGGTTCGGCGTCGTGTTCTCCGACGCGACGCTCGGCAACCTCGCCGAGGCCGACCCGGTGACGCACGCCGCGATCACGTCGCGCTTCGCCCGCTGGGACGACATCGCGACCCACGTGCGCGGTCACGTCTTCACCTCGACGGGCCACGGCTTCTGCGGGCTCGAGCGCAAGCAGCTCCTGCTCATCCTCCAGGAGCGGGCGCGCGAGCTCGGCGTCGACGTGCGCTTCGAGCAGGCGGTGACGTCGCTCGACGAGGTGAAGGGCGCCGATCTCGTGGTCGCGTGCGACGGCGTCGGCAGCTGGGTCCGCGACGCCCTCGCGGCGCAGTTCGAGCCCGACGTCGACGTGCGGCCCAACAAGTTCGTCTGGCTGGGCACGACCGTGCCCTACGACGCGTTCACCTTCATCTTCAAGGAGACCGCGCACGGGCTCTTCCGCGTGCACGCCTACCGCTACAGCGAGACCGGGTCGACGTTCATCGTCGAGTGCACGCCCGCGACCTGGAAGGCCGCCGGGTTCGAGGGCGCCGACGAGGATCGCACGATCGCGATCCTCGAGGACGTCTTCGCCGCCGAGCTCCGGGGCCACCGCCTGATCAAGAACCGCTCGATCTGGCGCAACTTCCCGACGGTGCGCAACAAGCGCTGGCGCGCGGGCAACGTCGTCCTCGTCGGCGACGCCGCGCACACCGCGCACTTCTCGATCGGCTCGGGCACCAAGCTCGCGATGGAGGACGCGATCGCGCTGCGCGACGCGCTCGTCGCCGAGCGCGACGTCGCGACCGCGCTCGCCGCCTACGAGATGCGACGGCGGCCGGAGGTCGAGGCGCTGCAGGCCGCCGCGCAGGCCAGCCTCGAGTGGTTCGAGGGCACCGAGCGCTACCTCGAGCTCCCGCCGGCGCAGTTCGGCTACAGCCTCATGACGCGCAGCCTGCGCGTCTCCCACGCGAGCATGCTGCGGCGTGATCCGTCGCTCGCCCGCGCGGTCGAGCACGTGCTCGTCGAGCGCGCCGGCCTCGCGCTCGCGGGCGACGAGTCACCGCCGCCGCCGATGTTCACGCCGGTCGACCTCGCCGGGCTCGCGCTCGTGAACCGCATCGCGCTCGCGCCGTGGCCCGCCGGCGAGGCGGAGGGCGGCGTGATCGGCGACGGCCACCTCGTGTTCCTCGGCGCGCGCGCGACCGGCGGCGTCGGCCTCGTCCTCACCGAGCCGGTCGCGGCGAGCGGGGCGGGCGAGGTGCCGGCGATCGGCACCGACGAGCAGGCGGTGGCGTGGCGGCGCGTCGTCGAGTTCGTGCACGAGCGATCGCCGGCGAAGATCGGCGTCGTCCTTCGCGCCGGCGACGCTGGCCTCGAGCCGGCGGCGCTCGCCGAGGCGGCGCGGCGCGCGGCGTTCGCCGGCTTCGACC